>CAYQRA010000696.1:0-3994 GCA_964419315.1 uncultured Saprospiraceae bacterium
AGCAGGTATGGGAGCGGATCTTTTCGAATCTTATGTAGGTTCTATCATTGGTACAATGGTATTGGGTGCTGCTTTTATCGGAGTCACTGGATTTGAACAAACTAATGAGTTTGGTGGGTTAAATGCTGTATTATTACCATTGGTATTGGCAAGTGTTGGAATCCTTACCTCTATCTTGGGTACTTTCTTTGTGAAAGTTGCAGAAGGTGGTGATCCACATAAAGCATTGAATAGAGGAGAATTGATTTCTGCCGGAGTTATGTTTTTGGCTACGATAGGAATTGTCAAGTGGATGTTGCCGGAGACTTGGGAGGGAGTAAATGGATTTATGTACTCTTCTACTGGAGTAATTGTCGCGGTAGTATTTGGTTTATTGGGAGGTCTTTTCATCGGTATGATTACCGAGTTTTATACCGGTACAGGTACAAAGCCAGTAATGAGTATCGTAGAGCAATCGCTTACTGGAGCTGCCACAAATATCATCGCAGGTTTGGGAGTAGGAATGCAATCAACTGCTATTCCAATTTTGATCTTAGCAGTAGCCATCGTTGGATCTTATTCTTTTGCTGGACTATATGGTATCGCCATTGCTGCAGTAGGAATGCTTTCTAATACGGGTATCCAATTGGCAGTAGATGCTTATGGTCCTGTTTCTGATAATGCAGGAGGTATTGCAGAGATGGCAGAGTTGCCAAAAGAAGTTCGCCAACGTACCGATAAATTAGATGCAGTAGGAAACACTACCGCAGCGATTGGAAAAGGTTTTGCAATTGGTTCTGCTGCCTTGACGGCTTTGGCATTATTTGCGGCCTTCGTTACGGCGTATAATATTTCTCATCCAGGAGAGGTCCTTACTGGTATAGATGTGACTAACCCATACGTAATGGCTACTCTTTTTGTTGGAGGTATGTTGCCTTTCCTTTTCTCTGCACTCTCTATGAATGCAGTAGGACGTGCGGCTATGGATATGATCAATGAAGTTCGTCGCCAGTTTAAAGACATCCCTGAATTGAAAGCTGCCTTGGCAGTGATGAAAAAGAATGATGGTGTGGAAATGGACAAATGGAGTGCTGGAGATCGAAAAATATTTGAAGCAGCTGACGGAAAAGCAGAATACAGCAAGTGTGTAGAAATCTCTACCGCAGCCTCTATCCGCGAAATGATTCGTCCAGGTTTATTAGCAGTACTAGCTCCTGTAGTGGTCGGATTTACTCCTGGTCTTTTAGGTTTAGGAAGTGAAATGGGCGCACAAATGTTGGGTGGACTTTTAGCAGGAGTTACCGTTTGTGGTGTACTCATGGCGATCTTCCAATCTAACGCCGGTGGTGCTTGGGATAATGCCAAGAAAATGTTTGAAGAAGGAGTTGAAATCAAAGGTGAAATGTATTATAAAGGATCTGATCCACACAAAGCAACCGTAGTAGGTGATACCGTGGGTGATCCATTTAAAGATACTTCTGGTCCTTCCTTGAATATCTTATTGAAATTGATGTCTGTGGTAGCTTTGGTTATTGCACCACTCATCTAAAAAATATCGCTTTTGCGAAAATGTAAAAGCCCCTTACCTTTGATACAAGGTAAGGGGCTTTTTTGTTTTTCAACAACAAAACTTCTTCGCATAGTTTGCGTTGTATTTAAATAGTGGAATTAATCCACTTCGTCGTAAAAAAACGGCAATTTGGTTATTATTTAGTTAAAATATACGTTTGGCAAGATTATGGCCGAACAATAAATGGAAAAATAGGTATATTAACTACGAATAAGTTTGCCAATTTTCCGTTATTATTGAGTTGCAATTGTATTTATTGGAGTTTGAAAAATCAATCATCATGAAATTTAGAGGTCCTGTGTTCTTTTCTATTCTAGTACTAGGCGTGCTATTCAGCGCTTTTTTTCCTATAAAAACGGTAGACAATGCCGAAAAAGAAGCACTGTTGATTCAGTATATGCTAGGAGGCCTTGACCAATTGCATTACCAACCCCAAGATATCAATGACAACTTTTCAGAGAAAGTCTACAAAATGTATCTCGATCGAATGGATGGAGGTCGACGTTGGTTGACGCAAGAAGACATTGATTTATTAGAGCCCTATAAATTAAACCTCGACGATCAGGCACAGAAAGGGTCTTTCGAATTTTTTGACCTAGCCATCGAACGATACGACGCCGGTTTTGCCAAGTCGCAGAAATACTTCGAAGAAATTTTAGCAAAACCTTTTGACCTAAATAAAAAAGAAGTACTCAATGTAGATGTTGAAAATCGACCTTTTGCCAAAGATGATGCAGAGCTGAAAGAATACTGGCGCAAGGCGCTAAAGTCTGAAGTGCTTAGCCGAGTTTATAATAAAATGACAGCACAGGAAAAAGAAGAGGACATAGAAGAAGGTGAAAAGAAAAAAACCTTTGAAGAGTTGGAAGTAGATGCTCGCAAAGATGTACTCAAAACATTCACCGACTGGTACGAGCGTATGGCGAAGGAAAGAAGATTGGATCACCTTTCTGATTACCTCAATGCGATTACGGCGACTTACGATCCACATACCAATTATTTCCTACCGAAAGACAAAGAAAATTTTGACATCAATATGTCTGGTACCCTAGAGGGTATCGGTGCTCGTTTGCAGACGGAAGGAGATTATACCAAAGTCTCTAGCATCGTTCCTGGTGGTCCTGCTTGGAAAGGAAAAGAACTAGAAGCGGATGATCGGATTTTTAAAGTGGCTCAAGAGGGCGAAGACGCGGTCGATGTTACGGGCTTTCGCATTGACGATGTTGTAAAATTGATTCGTGGTAAAAAAGGAACCGTCGTAAAACTGACCGTCAAAAAAATCGATGGAGAAACTAAAGTGGTTTCTATTACCAGAGATGTTGTTTTGTTGGATGAAGGATACGCAAAATCAGTAATCATCAGTAAGCCGAATGTAGTCGATAATGTAGGATACATTAATCTCCCTCGGTTTTATGCAGATTTTAATCGCCGTGGTGGTCGCAACTGTTCTGCGGATGTAGGAGCAGAAATTAGAAAACTAAAAGATCAAAATGTAGAAAGCATTATCCTTGATCTTCGAAATAATGGTGGAGGTTCGCTCCGCGACGTAGTGAAAATGTCTGGATTCTTTATCGAAGAAGGACCTATTGTACAAGTAAAGGCCAGAGATCGCAAACCACAAATTCTAGAAGATACCGATACTCGCGTACAGTTTGATGGTAAACTAATCGTACTGGTCAATTCTTACTCAGCTTCGGCTTCCGAAATTTTGGCTGCTGCTTTGCAAGATTACGGTCGAGCAGTAATTGTAGGAACTTCAAAATCTACTTTCGGTAAAGGAACGGTACAACGTTTTTTCGATTTAGATAGTGGTATTCCTGGCAACAGTGATATTAAGCCATTAGGAGAAGTTAAAGTGACCATTCAGAAGTTCTACCGAGTGGATGGTGGTTCTACTCAATTAAGGGGAGTGAGACCAGATATCATTCTTCCAGATCGTTTTTACGAATTGGAGACTGGAGAGCAAGAAGAAGATTATGCAATGCCTTGGACCGAAATCCCTGAAGTGGATTACAACCAAGGTGTTTACAAAGTGAAAGATCTAAAAGGATTGGCCGCCAAGAGTGCTGCACGTGTTGACAAACACGAAACCTTTTCTTTAATTAGAGAAGAAGCTCGTCGTTTGAAAAAACAAAGAGATGATAATGAATTGGCTTTGGATTATGGTTCTTATAAAGCAGAAAGAGAACTGCGTAAAGAAGAGTCTAAAAAGTACAAAGAAATCCTACAGCCAATTGAAGACATGACCATCACTAATCTAGAAGTGGATTTGGAAGACATCAAATCGGATGAGTCTAAAGAGGCACGGAACGAAGAGTGGCTAAAGAATATGCAAAAAGATGTTTACATCGAAGAAGCACTATATATTCTTTCTGACATGAAATAATAAACGAACGACCCCTTTAGGGTCAAGTGCGACAGCGCTTGAAGAGAGTGCACGGCTAC
>CAYQRA010000697.1:0-3993 GCA_964419315.1 uncultured Saprospiraceae bacterium
ATAAAGGTAGCCAGATTCATTCGTTAAATCCGGGAATGGGATATTGGGGTTTACCGAGAATGCTCCATCTTTTTCTATCAGGAAAAATTCTTTATCAACTGCTTGAATTGGCACCGTAGCTGTAAAACCTTCCGTAGCTTCTATGCTTTCAGCAAATTCCAAAAAGCGACTCCTTACGGATTTAAAGCCAATGGTGCTTAACCACGATAAATAGTGTTCATCTGATGCAACTGCTACTGATTGAGCTGCTTGAATAAGTTGTTGAGTGTTTTCATAAACGGGAATCCCCTGACGCAACTGGATATTCAAACTCCCCAGGTCCGTAATTTCCGGAATTGGTAAATCTTCAAGATTAAAGGCTGAATGTGCAGAGGGTTGGGTTGTTATGCTATCTTCTCTTTGGCAGCTACAAATTACTATGGAAAGAAAAAATAAACTGCAAAAGAGAATGCAAGAAGAACGAAATGGATAGTAGGACATTAGTAAAATATTTTAGAGTTTAGTTACAACCGAATACAACAGCAATCGGGTCGTTGACAGGATCATTGCCACGATTAGACCAGCGACAGCGAGTGCGACCGTCTACTAGATAGATTCCAGTACTTGTGTTGGTTACGGTTGAGGCAGGATATGGAACACCCAGGTTAACATCTAGAATGAGATGGCTCCCATTAGCAGATCCATCATGTGCAGATATTTCCTCTTGGGTTGAAGGGTAGGAGGCGAAAAACATCTCGTCAAGAGTTACAATACGATTCCCCTTTACTCTGAGATCAGAGGTCAATCGAAACCGTAAAGGAGATGAACCAGGAGGAGCATCAAAACGATTATTTGGGAAAGTCCTTATCCACTTCCAACCAGAACGGCGAGTATTACTGTAGGATTGAACTGCAGTTCCTATTGCTCGGTATTCTGTACCAAGCGCCTCGGTGATTATAGTCCACACAGAAATGCGACTTTCTAACCGCTGCCGGCACCCTCTACGGTTACACCCCACACGCTGTTCATCTAATTTGGTGCGTTCATAATTGACTTCACTCCCTCCCTCAGAATCTCCTGCGAAGTAGATGCAATCTTCCAATAAAGAGCGTGTTTTAGTATATTCCTCTTTAACTAAAAAAATATTTTCTTCCTTCTCTTCATAAGGAAATAAATAGATGCCCTTTTCAGGGTTGTTGGTTAGTGGCTTTTTGAGATTTCTCAGATGATTTAAATTGACATCGTCAATTAAAATATGTTCACCTTTAGTGAATATATGTAAGTCTCCCCCAATAATCAGCCTTCCATTATCATTGGTGAGTTTCGCAAAAATTAGATTTGAATGAAGATGTGGCGGATGTCCTTCCTGATAGACTACAATCTCTTTTTCAGCATCAGAAAGAAAAAAATCCTCAGGCTTGTTTGCTTTTTCGTAACGATTTAGGATATCCTCGAATTTAGCATAAGTAGAAGTAAACCCAATAGTCTCAGCCCAAGCAAAGTATTCTTTATTATGGGTACTAAATAAGGTTTGTTTTGCCTGCAGGAAAGCGTTGGTGCTTTCATATCTAGGTATGCCGTCTACAAATGAAATCTCAAGTTGGTCAAGACGCACATCGCTAGGCAAGGGGAGTATCTCTGTTTTTTTCAATGGGTGTACATCAAAAGAGGAAATAATTCCTTCTTGCTCACAGTTCTGGAACATCAGACCAAAAAGAAAAAGTAAAATCAACTGGGTATATTTCATCACGTATTTATTTTTTTCGAAATTTTGTAGATCCAGAGTGTGTCTGAAATTTTTAAATACTTATTTTCAGCGATTTACGGCCATGCCTAGATAAAAAAGATTTTGCATAGCGAGTTTATGGCAGCACTTTTCATGACACCTGAACCGTCAATCGTTGGGGATCAGAAAATAAAAATTTATACACGCTCTTAATTAGGGCAACCAAATGTTGGTGCCATTGGATCATTGAGAGGATCGCCCCGATTTACCCAACGATGCCTAGTTCTTCCATCAGTTATAGAAATGGTTGATTTGAATCCTGTGGTGTTACTGAAGGGATATTTTACTAGCAAATTCTTTTCTGATAAGACCCAATTTCCATGAGCAGATCCATTATGAGGAGCATTTTGAGCATCTGTAGTTGGATAATTAACGGAGACTTCATTGCTGTAATTGATGTTTTCAGTGCCGTTTTGAATGCTTGCTCCTTCGAATCGAACCTTCATTGCAAAACGGGTAGGATCTCTTTCAAACCTGACATCAGGGAACGTTCGAATCCAATTCCACCAGCTTCTGCGACGATTTTCATATTTATGTTCTACAGAAGCTATCATGCGAAAACTTTGATTTCCATCTACTTCAGTGACCATTGTAAGCCCAATTAAGTAGCCTTTAGAGCCCTGTCTGCACCTGCGACCTGAACAACCATACCTTTTTTCATCATATTTGTGCCGAAATGCCTGGTAATTACCAGGTGTCCAACTAGTTCCTGATAAAATTCTAACGTTACTAGGAATTTGACGAACCAGATCGTTGCTATTGGTAAAGTCTAGTGGACAATCGAATAGGTCGTAAGCAATTTTGTCCCCACCTGGATTATCCGAGAAGTTGGTTATTTTTTTCTCATCATACTCCTCCGTAAATTCTATAATAACGCCATTTTCCGGATCATGAATTAGGTTGGACTTAAGACTCTCTAAGTCACTAATATTCCCATTGTCGATCAATAAATGATATTCAGGAGAGAAGTAGTGCAGACTATTGCCTATGTACATTCTTGATTCTCGGTCCGTCAATTTTGGAAAAGGAATGGCTGGGTGAAGGAATACGCCTCCCTCTTTTGAGGTTAGAAGTAGATCTTCGGCTGAGAAATCAAGTTGTTCCTTGGCAAGGATTCTAGGGTTTTTTTCAATCTGTTCGGCCCATTCATTGTACTTCAGATATAATGAGTTCAGCCCGTTTTGATTAGCCCATTTCAAATAGTCCGCATGACTTGTTTGATAGATTGACTTTCTTACCTGAAGAAACACGTCAGTGCTTGAATAGACGGGGATCCCATTTCTGAATTCTAGGGATATGTCATTAAGATTGACCGTTGGTGGGCTAGGCAATTCTTCAAAAATTAAAGGTCTTACAGGTCTTGTTTCTAGAATCTCATCTTTCTCACAACTACCGTATACCAGTACCGCAAAGACTAGCCATAATATCTTTTTCATTTCAAGAAGCTTTGAGTTATTGCCAATGCGTTTTGTAATTAGGCAAGGGCTTGACTTTATAATAGAAGGCACACGAAATAGGAGTGTGACTGCTTTTCTTATTTTCTACCGATATTTCTTTTTTTTCTTGAGGACGCCAATATTTTTTAATTTCTTGGTTTAACCTCCTGCTATTGGCAACTGGCGAACAAAGTGTATGTAACCGTCCCTCCAATTCCATCTCCCCCAACCCCGAACCTTTGGGCCATAGACAACTACCTCAAGCCAAGCCACGAAGAGTAAGATGTCTTATTGAATTCCCAACAAAGCAGTCAACTGACCATCCATGCCTCTTGCCAGCAGTGCGGTCTTAAGGAAAGCCGTTTTTAAAATTGGCGTACGTAGCGTAATCGCATCCGGCAAAAGGAAAGGAAGTCGGATTTTTCGGCCATTAAGCCGGTTTCTGTAGCGCTATTTTTCCTCTACAAACGTCGCGATCGGATCAAATTGCTGGTCTGGGATTGTAACGGTTTTGTGGTCTGGTTTAAGGTTTTGGAACAGAATTCTTTTGAGTTACTGGAGGCTATAGGAAAGACTATAAAGTGGGCCTCAAAAACACCCCGTCTCCCCTCCCAAGGCAACGCCAATCCAAATTCCTTCGTCTCTACAACAACCAACGAACAGACCCCACCTACAAAAAAACTCACCATGCCTTCCCTACCAAGAGCAAACCGACTGCTCCTTCCCCTGCTCCTTACCCTAACCCTCTGCACCAGCGCCCGCGCCCAAAACACCTCCACCGGCCAAACCATC
>CAYQRA010000698.1:0-3983 GCA_964419315.1 uncultured Saprospiraceae bacterium
CAAAACCCCAGGCACTTTCATCCGCCCAAGCACCATGAACCAATACGTAAGTAGGATATCTCTTTTTATCCTCTTCCATGGCTTCCAAAATTAATCGGGCTGCTGCTGCTCCGCTATTTTGTTGTTGCCCAGTAATCAGGTTTCCATCTCTGACGGCAAAAGCGGAAAAAGGAGTACCGGTTACAAAATTAGTTCGAGGCATTTTCATAGCTTCCTCTTCAATTCGGAAAGGTTGAATTTGCATTCCTACATAATTATCGGCGTACTGCTCTTCGCTATTAGCAAATCCAGTCCATTTTTTTCCTTCCACTAAATTTTTACCGTTGGATAATTTAGTTTTTAATAAAATACTTGTTCCATGACAAATCGCTGCGGTAGGTTTACCTGTTTCATAATAGTTGGTAAAGAATTTATGTACCTCTTCATTTTCATAAAAAGTATACATAGGGCCCTGACCACCGCATACAAAAATCGCTTTATAATCGTTTGGATTAACCGTCGATAGTTTTTTGGAATTTTTGAGCAATTCTTGTTTAGTTGGGTCCGCTAAAAAACCTCTTGAAACATAATCAAAGGCAGCGTAACCACTTTCATCATCGGGATCACTGAATCCATCAATTTTGATGGCTCCTCCTAGTGGACTGGCAATGTCAATGGCGTATCCTGCTTCAGAAAATTCCCAGTAGGGATGTGTCAACTCTGATGCCCAAACGCCGATTGGCCAACCAGTTTGTTTACTAATCGTTGGATTGGAAACAATCATTAAAACTTTACCATTATGTCCTGCATTGTGCTGTGCAAAAAATGGAGTTATGGGAAAAAATAATGCTAGAATAATTAATAACTTTTTCATGATATTTTTATTTATTAAACATTTTATAAGCAAATTTTCAATTGATTTATTTTCAAAATTACAGGTAATAAATTGCTTAGAGTATTGAAAAATTGACCAGTGTATTGAAAAATTGACTTTTTCTGAAAGAAAGGAAAGCAGGTAGTTTTCTGTAAATAGAAAAAGCAATTCCATCACAGAATTGCTTTTCCATTTCTCAACAGGAAGATTTATTTTTTTAATATCACCTATCGCCAAACAGCAATATGGTCCATTATAAATTGGTCGAAGCTAATTGGAGGTCTTCCCAAAATATTTTGTACGCCATCTCGAATTATTTCCATTGCTCCTTCCTCGGAAGCTTGCTCTACACTGCCAATTAAGTTGGCTACATAGTTCGATGCACCATATTGGATCAAGGCATCATGTGCTTGCTGATGTGAAATAGGAATAAAGTTAATTGGTCGATCAATGGCTGCTGAAATTTTATTTAATCCAGCTGTAAAATCAACCCTATCAGCTTGAAGCTGCTTAACGATTTGAGAACCAATAGTACTAGTCGCACCTGTTACAAAGATTTTTTGACCCATGGTGTTGTAGCTTTTGGAGGTTTTTAAACATTGAAATGAGATACTTTTCTATAGAAGCTCCATTCAAAATTACCTGACAAAATCACTAATTACTTCAGGAATCTTGACCTTAGTGTTTAAATCTTGACTTTATTTTTTTAGTAGTTCTCTTTTTCTAAATGCATCAGGGCTGATGCCGACGATTTTTCTAAAGGTCTGAGAAAAGTGGCTATGGTTTTCAAAACCCAAACTAAATGCGATCTGTGCTAAGTTGTGGTCTTCGGTGACCAATAGGGTTTTGGCTTTTTCAATCCGAGCTTTAAGCATATATTGGTAAGGAGACTCGTTAAGGTATTTTTTGAAAGTACGGGCGAAGTAGTACATGTTTAACCCTGCCTTTTCTGCCAATTCAGGAAGCGTAATTTTTCTATCTAAATTCTCATGAATGTATTGGACCACTTTTTTAATTTTAAGCGGCGCAACTAACTGCTTTTCGGGGGCTATATTGGATTGGGGTTCATCGAGTTTTGAATGAGCAAAATTCATCAAAGCTATTTCAATGGCGACGTAGATATCTTCTTTAGCAAATGGCTTAATGAGATATCCATTTGGTCGGGTGGCCTTGACTTCTTCGACCGTGGCTTTGTCGAAGTGAGAGGTCAAATAAATAAAGGGAATTCTTCCTTCTATTTTTAAGGCTTTACCTAATTCTGTACCTAAGGCTTCTCCTTGTAACCGAATATCGAGCAAGGCAATATCAGGCTGGTATTTTTTTAACGCGATTTTTGCTTCCGCAACGGAGGGAGCTACTTCACAAACCTCATACCCCAACTTTTCTAACTGACGCTGCAAATCAAAAGCGATGACTAATTCATCTTCAACAATCAGAATGTTTGTTTTTTTCATTGTTTATGTTTTTGGAAAAACAATAGTAGCAGTGGTGCCTGGGGAGTGATGAAATTCAAAGGTGCCTCGCAATTGCTTCGCTAGGATTTTAACTAGTTGGAGACCAATGGAATTTTTGGTAGCTTCGGTGCTAAACCCTTGCCCATTATCTTTTATATGGACTTCTAGTTGATCGGTCCGTTCTTTCATTTGGATTTGAAGATTATTTTCTTCTTTTGTTCTGTAGTCATAATTGGTTCTTATTTATAAAAAATAACATCCACATGTGTCCCTTCTTTATTGACCACATTGAATTTACCTCTTAATTGTCGGACTAGTAGCCGAACCAATTGCAATCCTATTGAACCTACTTTTTGTTCCTCTAAGTCATAGCCCTTTCCATTATCTTGTACAGAAAGTTGGATATTGTCAACTTCATTTTTAAGGCGAATATTAAGTTGTCCTTTGGGTTGATTTTGGAAAGCATGTTTTATAGCATTGCTCACCAATTCATTAAGGATTAATCCTAATGGTATCGCTTTTTCAATATCCAATTGTACCTGATCAGCATGAATTTGATATTCAATACCAGAAGGGGAGTAGCTTTTAAAAATTTCTTCTAATAATTCTTTCGTATATATATCAAAATTGATAGAACTCAAATTTTCGCTTTGATAAAGACGTTCATGAATCAAAGAAATAGTCTTGACTCGATTTTGACCTTTGTAGAGAAATTCTTCAATCGTTTGTTCCCTTTGGTCTTCGGCTTGAATGGTTAATAAACTAATAATAAGTTGTAAATTATTTTTGACCCGATGATGGATTTCTTTGAGAAGCGTTTCTTTTTCTGCCAGAGAAGCATGCAGTTTTTTCTCCGTTGTTTGGAGACGTTGCCTTTGAAAAAATAAAAAGACCGCAAACCCTAATATGGAAAAAAATCCGACGGAACCGTATAATATATTACGTTGCTGTCGCTCTATCCGAAAGGTCTGCAATTCGTTATCTTTGGATAGTAATGCAATCTCACTATCTTTTCGTTCCACTTCATATTCTTTGAGAAGGCGTTCCGCTTCAAGTGTTTTATCAGACCTGTACAAACTATCATCAATTATTTTATAGGTCTTGTAAGCCTCAAATGCCTTTGCCGTTTTGCCTTGTTTTTCATATAGTTCTGACAAAGCCTTTGTAATGTAGGACTTCGTATCTGGTAGGTTTATTTCATTGGCAAAATCTAATGCCTTTAGCAAATATTTTTCGGACTTTTCTAATTGACCATTGTTTTTATATAGATCTCCCAAACTAAAGTTGCTATTCGCGAGGATACTTTTCTTTTGTTTCTTACCAGCTAAGATTAAGGATTTTTTCAGATAAAATTCTGCCTGAGTTGTGTTATTTAGCAATACATATACATCTCCAATATTGGAGTAAACATTAGGGAGTGATCCAAAAGGGTCTTTTTCTTTTAGTAACTCTTCTGCTCTTCTCAGATATTCGAGGGCTCTATCAAACGCTTTCTGATCACTATATGTCAGACCAATATTGACTAGGCAGCGAGCAGCATTAGGTAGCTGATTTTGGGCTTTAAAAGCTTCATAAGCTTCCATGTAAGTAGCGATACTTTTATCATAATTTTCCAAATCATGATACGTGGTTCCGATGTTCATCAAAGCACCGGCTGCCCCTTCTGCGAAACCTCC
>CAYQRA010000699.1:0-3983 GCA_964419315.1 uncultured Saprospiraceae bacterium
CCCCTTTCCTACATCCTTGATTCTCCAAGCGACCAAAGCCATCAATAAATAAACCCATCCCAAACCTTGAATCATTCTTTGAATGGCATCATCTACTTCATTGCTGGTGATGTATTCCTGCCAAGAATAAGAAGTCGCAGATTCCACGATCCAACGCATCCAATTTTCATCCCAAAGCAAGGCTCTAAAAGGGGCATCCCAAAACCAATGCTGCCAAGCCCGCCCGAGAAACACCGTGATGGTCGCTAGTTGGAGGAGGAGAAAAAAATAATCTTTATTTTTGTTGAAGGCCATAAAGGAATCTAGGTCTCGAAAGTTTTGCAAATCATGGTTTGCCTAAAAAAACAAAGGCCAAAAATATAAAAAATATCTAATATGAGTTTTATATCAATTTATATCACCAATCAGGATGCCGCTGCCGCTCAAATTATTGCCGATCATTTGATCGAACACAAATTAGTGGCTTGCGCCAATTTGTTTCCCATCAAAAGTGCGTATTGGTGGCAAGGGAGTGTTGCTAAAGAAGAAGAATGGGTGGCTTTGGTAAAAACGGTTCCGGAGAAATGGCCGCAGGTTTGTGAAATCGTGGAGAGCATTCATCCCTATGATACGCCATGTATCATGAAGACCGAAGTAGAAGCAAATTTAGCCTATGAGAATTGGATTCGGGAAAGTGTAGCATAAAGTCTATTATTGAAGTTGTTTAAAAAAGCCCTCAATGATTTCTTGACAAGTCATTGACAAGCAATACTTCAGCTATTTTTGGTCACCGTAGCTTTGGCTACGAAACAAAAAATGAGCTTCGGCTTGATTGCCAAGCACTTATCAATAACTTCATCACGACTTTTTAAACAACTTCATTGAGCGACTTCTGGAATAGTGTCTTTTGTAATTTTAGTCTTGGGAAGAATTTCCATTTCTTTGACCAAAGAAGCAAGTGGAATGATTTTTACTTTTTCATTTACCCATAAAAATAAAACCTCTTTGGTCTTGCCAATCAGTAGACCTTTTTCTTCCGTGTTGTCTACGTAGTTAATCTGAATACTAGTTTCTTGATCTATTTTCTTTTTAAAATTGCGTCCATAGCTAGTCGCCATCAAATAAGTGTATAATAAAAAGGAAATGGAAAAGGTTACAAGCCGAAAAACATTAAACCAACTTTTTTTATCCCATCCAAAATTAGCGGTACTATAACCTTGCGGATATTTTCGTTTCCAAAAAACATCCAATCCAACAATAAACATAGTCATGCCTAAAGACACCAAGGTAAAAACGATGATCCGATAATCGGCAAAAGGAGCAATCAAAAAATCAAAAATATCTGCGTACTCAAAAATATTGATCCCAAACAGAGAATACTTACAATGATTAAAGACCATTCCTACCGCAATCATAAACACATAAGAAAGGCTGAGAATCATCTGTATCTCTTTTACAATCAATTCGTAGGCATCCTTGATCAATCCTTCTTGCATTATTTATTTAATTGGTGCTTAAAAAAATTATCTTTTAAATCTTGTCTTGAACTAATCCGCGAAACTTATTCCAATACTCTTCTCTTGGCAGTCCTGCCTCAATTGAAATCTTCTCTTTTTTTACGGGATGCTCAAATTCCATTTTCCGACAATGCAAATAAATACCACCATCTGGATGTTTGCTTCGATTACCATATTTCCAATCCGCACGAATCGGCCACCCCATCTTCGCAAGTTGGACCCTAATCTGATGCGGTCGCCCAGTGATAGGATTGATTTTGAGCAAATATACATTTTCCAGTTCTCCTGCCAACTCATAGGTCAGCGTTGCTTTCTTGGCATCCGAGGTGCGTCGTCCCGGTTTGTCAAAGGCGCGTACACTATTCTTTTCATGGTCTTTCAATAAATAATGAGTCAAAGTACCATTGATGGGCTCTGGTCGAGAAAGAACTAAAGAATAATAGGTCTTTTGAATTTTTTTCTCTTGCATCAGCTTATTCATACGTACCAAAGCCTTTGTTGTCCGGGCAAAAACCACGACGCCACTCACTGGTCGATCCAAACGATGGATGACCCCAAGGAAAACATCCCCAGGTTTTTTGTAGCGTATTTTGATGTATTGCTTGACATAATCAATCAATGGAGTATCTCCGGTAACGTCTCCGTGAACAAGCCAGCCCACCGGTTTGTTTACCGCTATAAGATGGTTGTCTTCATAAATTACTTTCAAGCCTCTGATGTCTAACATATTGAGTATTTTGCGCAAAAATAACACCTTCTGGGAGAAATAGTGCTTCTTGCCAATAAATAAGCATTTTCTTAAAACGGAAGTTGTTTAAAATTGAAGGAATTAAATAAAATTTCAATGAAACTAAGTTTAGGTTTTTCTCCTTGCCCTAATGATACCTTTCTTTTTTATGGTCTAGTCCATCAACTGGTGGATATGGAAGGTTTGGAATTTGAAATCATCCTAGAAGATGTAGAAGCCCTTAACCAAAAAGCTTTTCGCAGCGCCTTAGACATCACCAAATTAAGTTACCACGCCTATACTAAAGCTTTGGATAATTACCTCTTACTGGATGCGGGAAGTGCGCTGGGTAATAATTGTGGCCCCTTATTAATTGCCAAAAAGGAGCTAAGTCAAGACCAAATAGAAGCAGGTCCTATCGGCATTCCCGGCCATAACACCACCGCCAACTTTTTACTGAGCCTTGCTTTCCCAAATGCCCAAAACAAAAAAGAAATGTTGTTTTCGGATATCGAGTCTGCGGTGCTGCAGGAAGACATTATGGCGGGTTTGATTATCCACGAAAACCGCTTTACCTATCAAGACAAAGGATTATTGAAGCTGATCGATTTGGGAGAATTTTGGGAAAATAGTACGCAGATGCCGATTCCCCTTGGCGGAATCTGTATTCGTCGAGACTTGCCTTTGGCCTTACAACAAAAAGTCAATCGAGTTATTCGTAGAAGTGTACAATTTGCTTTTGCCCAACCAGAAGCTACCAAAAGCTATGTTAGTCAATATGCCCAAGAGATGTCTGAAGAGGTCATGTTTCAACACATCAAACTTTATGTCAACCATTTTACGGAAGATCTAGGAAGAGAGGGTCGCGATGCGGTCCAAAAACTTTTCAACAAAGCTCAAGAAAAAGGGATTATCCCTGAGCTTAATCAGGAAATATTCTTACCCGAATCCTAATTTCCCTTCTTGTTTTCGAATGGAATAAGTCACTAATAGAAAAAATTAATACTCCCCAAAAGGCCCATCTTGAATCCTCCAAAAGCCCTCTATCTTGCAAAGTGATTAATCTCTAAAAAAATCCCCCCTTTTGTTCGAAAAAGACCTCTAAGTACCGCTATATTTGCGGCGTATTTATACACCTTATAAAACAGAAGGACTGAAATTTAGGCTTTCAGACCTCGCTCTAAAACCAACCAAACTATGATTATTGGAGTACCAAAAGAAATCAAAAACAATGAAAACCGAGTAGCCCTCACTCCCGCAGGTGCGCTCGAACTTACCAAAAGAGGACATAAGGTTTTCATCCAATCTACCGCAGGTGCAGGTAGTGGATTTGAAGATAAAGATTATACTGTCGCTGGTGCCAAAATCCTAAAGACCATTGAGGAGGTTTACAAAAAGGCCCAAATGATCATGAAGGTCAAAGAACCAATCAAAGCGGAATACAAATTAATCAAAGAAGATCAACTTGTTTTTACTTATTTTCACTTTGCCAGTTATAAGCCATTGACCACTGCTATGATCAAAAGTAAATCGGTCTGTTTGGCTTATGAAACCGTAGAATCCCCTGACCGTTCTTTGCCATTGCTTATTCCTATGTCTGAAGTAGCAGGAAGAATGGCGATCCAGCAAGGAGCTAAGTATTTGGAAAAACCAGTTAAAGGCCGTGGTGTTTTACTAGGTGGTGTACCAGGTGTTCCTCCCGGAAAGGTTTTGATTCTAGGTGGTGGAATCGTAGGCACACAAGCTGCAAAAATGGCCGC
>CAYQRA010000700.1:0-3979 GCA_964419315.1 uncultured Saprospiraceae bacterium
GGCAACAAGAGTCATATTTTTACGTTAATATATATTAGTGGATAAACTATTTTTTCAGCCTTCTACCGGCAAAAATACACTAGTTTTCATATCTTTTGATGGACTTCCGATAAATTATCTTGCTTTCTCTGATTTTTCAGGCCAGCAAAGTGCTATTGAAAAAATAAAATCCTCCTTTAAGTTTTACTTGCGTGAAATGCTAATTCGACGAAACCAAACATAAGTTCAGCGAAGCTAGTCTTCGATTTATTATAGGAACCTTCCTTTGGTCGATTTCCATTTAACTAGAAAACCATATTATCTCCAAATCGTTAGGTATTTA
This sequence comes from uncultured Saprospiraceae bacterium, assembly GCA_964419315.1. GTDB lineage: Bacteria > Bacteroidota > Bacteroidia > Chitinophagales > Saprospiraceae > CALLVY01. The sequence goes on from CAYQRA010000700.1 coordinate 323, forward strand.
AGCTAAATGAAAAACATCGGATTTATTTTTCCAAATTTATAAGAACCTAAATCATCCTATATGCGAACCATAAATTTTACTGTCCTCTTATTTATGTTCTTCTTTTCTTCCGCTTTGTTCGGCCAGGGCAACACGCAGGTAGAATTTGGAAAAAATCGAGTTCAATTTCACCAAGACTTTAAAGAATGGATGTATTATGAAAGTCAAAATTTTATTACTTATTGGTATGGAGAGGGACGCAATGTAGGTCAAGCTGCAGTTCAATTGGCAGAATACGACTTTGAATACATTCAAAATATTCTAGAACATCGGATGAATGATAAGATCGAAATCATCGTTTATACCGACCTCACGGACTTAAAACAAAGTAACATTGGTAGTGACGAGACTTTTGTCAATGCAGGAGGGCAAACAAAAATCGTAGGAAATAAAATCTTTGTTCACTTCGATGGCAATCATCAAAACTTGCGCAAAGACATTCGATCTGGAATTGCAGAAGCTTATCTCAATGCCATGCTTTTTGGCTCTAATCTGCAAGAGATTGTACAGAATGCGGTTTTAATGAATTTGCCAGAATGGTTTAAAATCGGATTGGCTTCTTATGTTGGCAAAGAATGGGATACGGAGACCGACAATGAATTGCGCGACATCTTCATCAACGAAAGATATCGCAACTTCGATAAATTTGCAGAAGATTATCCTCGACTCGCGGGACATTCAATGTGGTATTTTATTGGACAGAATTATGGTAAATCTACGGTCGCCAATCTACTCTACCTCACTCGTATCCAGCGCAGTGTTGAAAGTGGCTTTTTATATGTTCTCGGAAGTAGCTATGGAAAGACAACTGAAAGTTGGTTTTCTTATTTCCAACAACGCTATAAAAAAGAAGGGGAAGAAATGAAAATGTCGGAAGCCACAAAAATCCCCGTTAAGAATAGACGGAAATCTCCTTTGGTAAATTTAAAGATCAGTCCTGATGGAAAAAACATAGTTTATGTCTCCAATGAGATCGGCAAATACAAAGTCTACATTCAAAATATTGAAAGTGGCAAACGCCATGTGATTCATAAAGGCGGTCATCGCAATCCTTTTCAATCTACTGACTATAATTATCCACTAGTCTCCTGGAATCCGAATAACCAACAAGTGGTCATTGTCTATGAAAAAAGAGATGTCCTCAAATTTTTAAGCTACGATGTAGCCACCAAAACAGATCAGACAGAAGATTTGTCCACTCAATTCCAAAGGGTCTATAGCATGGATTTTATCAATACTTCTAATCTTGTTTTTTCCGCAGGAGTGCGAGGCTATTCAGATCTGTACATCTACAAACCTGCCTCCCGACAAACGCAGCGATTAACCAATGATTTTTATGATGACCTCGATCCTACTTTTGTAAAATTACGTGGTAAAAAAGGAATCCTCTTTGCCTCTAATCGAATCGACACTCTATTAGTGCCTGCCAAATTAGATACCATCCTTCCTATTAAAAATTTCGATTTATATTATTACGACCTCGAAAATAAAAGCAGCAAATTATATCGGGTCACCAATACTCCTTTTGCCAATGAGCGTCGCCCAATGGCTGTGGATAGTACTTGGTATACTTATCTCAGTGATCAAAGTGGGGTCAACAATCGCTATTCAGGCTACCTAGAAGATGTCTTGGATTTTTACGAACAAGTCATCTTATTGGAAGACAGTACAGAGATTGTATTGCATCAAGATTCTACGCTGGAGGCATTGGACTCTTCCATGATCGCTAGTATCACCTTGCGACCAGTCATGAAGACGATTGGAGTCAATCACCCCAACACCAATTATGTTTATAATGTGCAGGACATCCACTCCGCACCACGGTTAGGAAAAGGAGTAGAATTGATCAAATCCAACGAAGACTATCATTTTCATACCTTCTCTTTAAACCCTGAAGCAGAAGACCTTCCTGCGCTAAGTCGACATCAAGCACAGCGGCAAAAGATACAAACCTTCCAGTCTAACACCAGCCAAAGTAAAAATATTGAAATATCACCGGACCCTAATTTGCTAGAAGAGATAGGAGAAGAACCCATTGATATCTCTGATATCCCCGAGGAAATGCAAGACACGGGGAAAATTGATATTGACAATTATCTTTTCCAGAGTGAATTTGACGAAGAGGAAGAAGCAGTAACGGTGACTGTAGAAGAAGATAATAAAAGCCAATTGAACTTACAAAGACCTTCTGACCCGCTACCACAACCTATTGTAAGTTCCGAAAATTCAGTTATCAAATTTAGAGGCAGTAAAATTATTCCTTATCGCCTCAAGTTCCGAACGGACAATGTCACTACTCAACTAGACAATAGCCTTCTTTTTGGAGGACTCAACACCTATGCTGGTGTAAGACAAGATAATAGTGGAACTGCTCCTATTATTGCCCCTAGAAATGAATTTAATAATCCCCCTGTCGGGATTTTACTCAAAGGAGATGTCAAAGATTTATTTGAAGATTACATTATAGAAGGTGGCGTGAGAGTTCCAACCACATTCAAAGGAGCAGAATATTTTGTGGTAGTTGATGATCGCAAAAAGCGTTTTGACAAACGCTATGCTTTCTATCACAGTGCGATCCAAGAATCCACCGATGCCTCTAGAGGGTCTACGACTTCTCCAACTCCGCGTATCCAAAACGTCATCAATCTTGGTTATTTTGAGGTCCGTTATCCTTTTGATATTTTCACTAGTCTTCGTGCTTCTTCGACCTTGCGCCTCGACCGTAGAATACAACTAGCCACTGAAAGTTCTACCCTCAATACTCCAAGCGAAAATCAGCAAAGGATTGGTGTCAAACTAGAATACGTTTTTGACAATACTTTAGATGTTTCCCTCAATATTAAAAATGGGACACGCTATAAAGTCTTCGCAGAAACGGTCAAACGTTTTGAAGTAGATGTAGTGGGGAGTAATAGTAAATTCCAATTGGCCAAAGGTTTTATGACTGTTCTTGGCTTAGACGCTCGTCATTATCAGCGACTTGATAAACGCTCGATTTTGGCTTTCCGAGCAGCGGCAGCGACTTCTTTTGGTTCAGAAAAAAATCTTTATGTCCTTGGCGGTGTAGATCGTTGGTTTTTCCCAAAAAGAAATACCATTACCCCTTATCCTTCCGCCGACAACTTTGCCTACCAAACCATTGCTACTAATCTACGTGGTTTTAAACAAAACATTCGAAACGGAAACTCTTATGCCATTCTGAATTCTGAATTAAGAGTTCCAATTTTTAATTACTTTAGTCGTAGAATCCGTTCTCCCTTCTTCCGCAATTTCCAGTTGATTGGATTTTTTGATGTGGGCACGGCTTGGGCTGGCCCAACACCTTTTGATCAAGACAATCCGCTCAATACCGTAAGCGTTGGTTCTCCCCAACAACCCGTCAAAGTTCTAGTAAACTATTTTAGAGATCCTTTAGTAGCCGGTTATGGAGGAGGCGTCCGCTCCATACTCTTTGGTTATTTTATCCGCTTCGATGTTGCTTGGGGAATCGAAACAAGGATTGTACAAGATCCAGTGCTCTACTTAAGTATGGGGATGGATTTTTAAAGGTTTTCTGGTGCCAATAAATTGATACAAAAAAAGGTTTTACTGTCAGCAGTAAAACCTTTTTTTGATGGA
>CAYQRA010000701.1:0-3971 GCA_964419315.1 uncultured Saprospiraceae bacterium
TTTTTAAGGATAAAAAAGAAGAGGCTTTAGGTGGCAATTATAAACTCAAGGATATTAAAATCTTTGGGTCAAAAGAAAACCTCTACCACAATGAGAAGAAATACCGCATTGTCTTTGATGAATCAGAGGCTAGATACTTGTATTGTGAATTGTCTTTTTACAACAAACTATTTGATGAAATCGAATGGGAAACGCTGGTTCGTTTTGTCTGTATTGATCAGGATAGTGATAAAGTAGTTTGTGAACTCAAAAAAGAACTTAAAATTACAACAGACAAAAATATTCTTTTTGTCAGAGAAGGTTGGGGAACCCCCGATCCTGGGTGGTGGAAACAAGGACATTATCGTTGGGAAGTCTTTATCGGTGATGATCCTGTTGGTGGCGCTACTTTTTATGTAGTGAATCAAGGCTTAGTCAGTGAAACAGAAAATCCTTATTTTAATATAGAGAGCATCCGCTTGTTTGAAAGTACCAAAGCCGGACTAGCTCGAAAAGAAAGAACTTATCTAAATACCTTTGAAGCAGCCAGCACCCGATACGTCAATATCGAAATGACGCTGACCAATCTCCTCTCGGATGCATCCAAATTTCCATTAGAATTACAATTTCATTTTTATAATGATTCTGGTCAGCAAAAGGCCTACATGTATTATTTTAAAGAAATTGACGGAAGTAAAAAAACCCTCATTTTAGATACTGGCTACGGCTCCGACAAAGGAGGCTATTGGTTTGAGGACAAATACACTTTGGAAGTCGTTTTTATGGATCATCTCATTGCGGTGGTTCCATTTGAAGTGGCCAACTTTATTGTAGAAGAACAAGAACCTCTCCCCTATACGACCGTTTCAAGTCCAAGTACCAATAAAGTTCATGTAGCTCCTAGCAAAAAATTAAACTTCGAAGAAGCCAAAGAAGAACTCGAAAATTTGATTGGATTAAATTCAGTCAAAGAACAAATTAATGAATTAGCCTCTTACCTGCAATTTCTAAAAGTTAGAAAAGAAAAAGGACTCGAACAAGATCAAAAGTTTAATCTCCATTCTATATTCACCGGAAATCCGGGAACGGGAAAAACCACCGTTGCCAATATGCTAGGGCAAATATACCATAGCTTAGATTTGCTTTCTCATGGCAGAGTCTACGAAGTAGGTAGAGCCGATTTGGTCGGAGAGTTTATTGGCCAAACCGCTCCAAAAGTCAAAAAAGCATTAGACAAAGCCAGAGGCGGTATACTCTTCGTCGACGAAGCCTATGCCCTTTCCAATCGTGGAGATGATGGAAAAGATTTTGGGCGAGAAGTCGTAGAAGTATTGCTCAAAGAATTATCGGATGGAAAAGGAGATCTCGCTATTATCTTTGCGGGTTACCCCAAAGAGATGCAGCAGTTTCTCAACTCCAATCCGGGACTGACTTCCCGACTCCGGAATGTCATTCACTTCCCCGATTATTCTCCAGATGAATTGATGGAAATTTCGGAATATACTTCCGAACGAAGAAATGTCAATATCAGTGAAACCGCCAAAGCTTTGATTCACAAACGCCTGGTAGAAGTCTATCGCAACCGTGATGAGCAATTTGGAAATGCCCGCTATATCAATGGGATCATCGAAGAGTCCAAACAAAATATGGCTTTGCGACTCATGGCCACCCATGAAGACCTCAACGAACTGACCAAAACGGATTTATCAACCATCCAAAAAGAAGACATTGATAAAGTCTTTTCGAGTGGCGCCAATGAGTTTGTCCAACTCCCAATAGATGAAGCCTTATTGGCAGATGCCATGGCCCAATTGCATGAGTTGGTCGGCCTTGAAGAAGTCAAAAAAGAAGTGGATGAAATGAGTAAGCTCGTTCGCTATTATCGAGAGATTGGCAAAGATGTACAAAAAGCGTTTTCCTTACATAGTGTATTCAAAGGCAATCCCGGAACGGGAAAAACCACAATCGCCCGTTTGCTAGTACAAATCTACAAAGCATTGGGGATTCTTGAACGGGGACATTTGGTAGAATGTGATCGCAAAAGTTTGGTGGCAGGTTTTGTGGGTCAAACGGCCATCAAAACGGGAGAGCTGATCGACAAAGCAATTGGTGGCGGATTATTTATAGATGAAGCCTATGCACTCACGCAAGGTGGTGCCAATGACTTTGGCCGCGAAGCGGTAGAAACTTTGCTCAAACGCATGGAAGATCAGCGAGGAGAATTTATGGTTATTGTAGCGGGTTATCCCCAAGAGATGGCTGATTTTCTGGAAGCCAATCCCGGCTTGATGTCTCGCTTTGATAAAGACTTTGATTTCCCAGATTATTCTTTGGAAGAACTGATGAATATCGCTTTGCTCATGTTTGAGCAAGAGGAATTATCTCTAGATCCTCCTGCCAAAGAATACCTCACGAGTTATCTGCAAAAACTCCTAGACAATAAGCATAAGTACTTTGGTAATGCTAGAACGATTCGTAAAATCGTTAGCGAAGCTACCCGTAAACAAAATCTGCGTATGGCCAGTACCGATAAAGCGGAGCGAACAGAAACGCTGATTCGAACCATTACGATGGCTGATATCGAGCAATTCAAATTGATGGAATCAGATCGTGAGTCGCGAGGAATTGGTTTTAGGTAAGTAATTGCTTCGTCATTACTAAATTTTCGTAGGTGTTGAATTCCATGGGAAAATCTATATTTCCTATCGAATGGTATCCTTGTCTTTTGTAAAATTCGATAGCTCGTTCATTATGGATATAAACTTCCAAGTTTAATTCTTTTTTCCCTACAGCAAGTACTTTCTTTTCGACTTCCAACATAAGGCCATAGCCGATTCCTTTTCCATAAAATCTTTCTAGCACATATAGTTTGTCTAATTCAGCAACAGGTATTTTTCTGATCGGACAAGTGGCTTCATAGATTATTTCCGCTACGCCTACCGGATTTCCTTTGCACTGAGCAACGATTAGTTGATCTGGATTTTTCTTGATGAGGCTTTCGATATGCGGTAGCGAAAATCTTTTGGTTATAAAATTTGCAGACTCTAGGCTTACTCCATCAAAAGCATAAGTTTGAATATATACTGCTTTTAGTAAAACAGATATCTTCAGTGCATCTGACAACTTCGCTTTTTCGAATATGATTTCTGCCATTATTGGCTTATGATTTACTTCTAGGATTTTCCATGGTCTATATTCGTTTCGAACTATTTTACCTTTGGTACAAAATCTAAGGAAACCGAATTGATACAATAGCGCAATCCCGTTGGTGCTGGCCCGTCATCAAATACATGCCCCAAATGTCCATCACAACGCGCGCATAAAACCTCTACTCGATTCCAACCATATTTTTTATCTTCCAAAGTAGCGACATATTTTTCATCCAATGGAGCATAATAGCTTGGCCAACCAGTCCCTGATTTAAATTTAGTAACCGAAGAAAATAAAGGCAATTCACAGCCAGCACAAACATAGGTGCCTTCTCCTTTATGATCCCACAAATCGCCAGTAAAAGAACGCTCGGTTCCCTTTTCTCGCAAAACATAATACTCTTCTTTGGTCAATTCTGCCTGCCATTCTTCCGCTGGCTTTTCTACTTTGACCACCTCATCGACTTGCAAATCAGGACTTAAAATTCCTCCGATTGCTCCCAAATCAGCTTTCGCATTCTTGTCGGTGACTTGCTGTGCTTGATTGCAGGCAGAAAAAAATAAAAATGCCGTAAACAAATACCAAGATAGATTTTTCATAGGTCTTCTTTTTTTGAATTTTTCTAGTTCTAAATAGGACTAATAACGGCGCTTTTTTTGCTTCCGTTTTGGACTTTGCCAATCTTCTTTTTCAGCAAAATCCACCACCGTCTTCATCAAACCAATGATGGAAAGGAAAACGAGGTATCCGAATGTAAGAACGATAAAAATCCAACGATATGATCCAGCATCGTTGATAGATAGGGCAGATAGTCCGTATGCCGCTATTCCGGAGCTAATGGC
>CAYQRA010000702.1:0-3970 GCA_964419315.1 uncultured Saprospiraceae bacterium
TCAAACATTCCGAGCATCACTACTTCCCTACCCATTTGCTGGAGTTGCCGAGCCATTTCAAAAGCAATCAATCCACCAAAAGAATAGCCTGCTAAAGCATAAGGGCCATCGGGATTTTGTGCTAATATTTCAGAAATATAATGGGCCGCAATATCTTGCAAATTATCCAGTGGTTCTCCTTCTCCATTCAAACCTCTGGCTTGTAGACCATAGATGGGTTGCTGGGGGTCCATATGCTGCGCTAAAGTTTGAAACATCAAAACATGTAGTCCTGCACCGTGTACCAAATAGAGTGGCAATTTATTACCATTGGGCTGAATGGCCACTAGAGATCCCGTTTTTAATTCTTTTCGATCTTCGATCAACAACTGAGATAAACCCTCAATCGTAGAATGCTCCAACAAGCAAGAGAGGGGTAACTTACGACCACTGACCGCTTCTACTTTGGCCATCATATTGACCGCGATGAGAGAGTGACCACCCAGTTCAAAAAAGTTATCATTCCGACTAATTTTTTGCACATCCAACAACTCCGACCAAATCCTAGCCAGCATTCTCTCCGTTTCATTTTCCGGTTCTATAAATGCATCTTCCGCATCCCTTTGACTGCGGTCTGGAGCAGGTAATAATTTTCGATTGACTTTCATCGTCGTCGTCAAAGGAAAGGCTTCCATCTGTACGAAAGTCGAAGGCACCATATAATCTGGCAATCGCTTTCTCAAGAATTTTTTCAAGCCTTTTTGATCCAAACTAACTCCTTTTTCCATCACGAGATAAGCCACTAACCTTTTATCATCCTTACGGTCTTCTCGGACAATCACCACATTTTCTCTCCCCTGATTAAACTGCGCAATATTAGATTCAATCTCTCCCAACTCAATCCGATATCCTCTGATCTTTACCTGACTATCCGCACGTGATAAATATTCAATATCTCCATTCAAAAGGAAGCGAGCCATGTCGCCAGTGCGGTATAATTTTGCCCCTTTGGAAGTAGAGAAAGGATGATCTACAAATCGTTCTTCAGTCAAAGTTGGACGTTTAAAATATCCTCCCGGAGCTACTCCTACTCCACCGATATATACTTCTCCTGCAACACCAAGGGGTACTTGTTTTTTGGTTTTATCTAAAATATAAATTTGTACATTTTGAATCGCTTTCCCAATCGGTGCATAACCAGAATAGGAAGGCGTATCTAACCAAGAACGATCTACCTTTTTCACGGTTGACCAAATGGTCGTTTCTGTCGGTCCATAAATATTAAAAACCGACTGACTTCTACTCAATAATTTTCTAGCAAAATCTTGGGTCAATCCTTCCCCCCCACAGAGAATCGTTAAATCCTTTTTGCCCTTCCAACCGGTCATTAACAACATTCTCCAACTTGCTGGTGTCGCCTGTAAAATAGTCGCATTACAATGCTCCATTCGCTCCTTTAACAAAAAGCCATCTACCACTTCTTCCTTGGTCGCTATAACCACCCGAGCACCAATAAATAATGGCAAAAAGAAATCTTGTACGGAGGGATCAAAAGCAACGGAAGCCACACTAAGCACCGTATCCGCCTCCGTAAAACCAATCGCTTTTTTCATCCCAAAATGATGATCAATTACCGCATAATGAGGAATTGCAACGCTCTTCGGTTTTCCGGTAGAACCAGAGGTGTAAATCACATAAGCCAGATCTTCTGGCTTCACGCGACCTTCGATATTTTCAGCAGATAATTTTTTCAATCGTGCCTCGATGTCTTCTATCTGAAAGCTAGGACAATCATAATCTGGCAGACGATCCGCCAAAGCTTGATGGGTCAATAAAATTTTAGCTGCGGCATCTTCCAATAGCAATTGAATTCTTTCTTTGGGGTTAACTGGATCAAGAGGCACATAGATTCCTCCTGCTTTTAAGGTCGCCAAAAGGGCAATCAACATATCCAAGGAGCGCTCAAAATAGACCCCTACAAAATCACCAACTTCTAATCCTTCGGCTATTAAAAAACGAGCCAACTGATTGGCTTTGGCATTGAGTTCGGCATAACTCAATTGTTGATCCTGACACATCGCTGCGATACGATTCGGACGTCGAGTGACTTCTTTTTCTATTAGTTTTTGAATGCTGCTATCCTTAGGAAAGTCTACCGTATTTTGATTCCAACTATCTAATAAATCTTTTTCCTTTTGAGGAAGAATAGGAATATCTTGTAAAGCTTGGTTTGGATTGGCAATAATGCTGGTCAATAATTTTTCAAATTCTTTTAAACGCCAACTAATCGTCGCATCGTCAAACAAATCGGTATTGTAAATCCATTCGAATATGGCTTTTTTACCGGAAGGTTTAAGATTGATAAACGTATCAAAAGTTTCGTAATTTCTAGGGATGGGTTTTACTTTAACTTCTGCGGGTCCGAAAGGAATACTTCCAGCGTCTGAATCCATGTTGAACAAAACAGAAATCACAGGTTGACGCGAAGCGTCTCGGGGCAATTTTAATTGTTTCACCAAATTACCCAAAGTATAATTTTGCTGCTCAAAAGCATCGAAGATTTTATTTCTACTTTTTTTGAGTTGAGTCGTAAACGTATCTTTTGCATCGAATTGTCCTCTTAGTGGTAGCAAGTTGACGCCGTGTGCCACCAAGTTTTGATTGCCTGCGATTGACTGCGCCGCCGCAACTAAGCCCAACACAAAATCATCCTGCCCGGACAAGCGATGTAAGAACGTTTGGAACGCGGTATAGAGCAAAATAAAAAAGGTCGTCCCTTCTTTGGTCGCCAATTCTTGCAAACTCCGCAGGAGGTCTTCGTCGATGGTCAGGGCCTGCATTTTTGCAGGATAGGTTTTGACTAAAGGCCTAGAACGATCTGTTGGCATTTCCAAAACTGGGACCCCATCTTTAAATTGCGACAACCAATAATTTTCTGCTTCTTCAAATTCTTCGCTCTGCAAATAAACTTCTTGCTCTAATACAAAATCTTCTAATAACTTAGCAGGTGCTAATTTTGCTTTTTTATCAAAATATAAAGCCGTATAAAGTGCTCCCAATTCTTGCGCAAGAATGCCACAAGACCATCCATCCGCAATACCATGATGTGCCGTCATCAAAATCCGACAATCATCTTCACTCATCCGAATGACTTTCAATCTAAAAAGTGGCCCCGAAAATAAATCAAAAGCGGTATCCACTTCTTCTTGCCGAAGTGCTTCCAACTGAGTTCCTCTTTCCGATGGATTTTGCTGGCTTAAATCAATAATAGGAATAGCCAATTCCAGACTAGGCAGAATGGTCTGAGTCGTGGAATCTTCATTGAAATGGCTCCGCAAAGATTGGTGGCGATCCAGAAGTTGATGAGCTGCGGTGCGCAGGTGTTTTATTTTAAAAGGACCTTGCAACTGTAGTTCTCCAGATAGATTATAGGCTGCCGCTGCTTCCTTTCCCAAGCGGTGTTCTACCCAAATTTCTTTTTGTCCTTCCGTTAAGGCAAGCGTTTTTGATACTCTGACAAGCCCCGAATGCTGATCTACTTTAGAAGTCGCATTGGTGATCTCTAAAGTAGGAGAATTGGTTAATGCTGCTTGCCGGTTTTGCTTATCAGAGTTGTCCTTTTTTTTTTGCTCGCTAGGATCGCTAGTTCCTCGCAAATGTGCGGGAGGATAAATGATAATGCTTTCCTCTTTGGCAGCTGCCACCGTAATTTGAAAAAATCCTGCGGTCTGCATTTCGCGAATGGTTTCTTCAATCATGCGATAAGCAAAATCGAGATCTTCTTCACTATGCGCTGTGGAGATTAAAGCCGCTTTGTCCATCAGGTGAACCCCTTTTAATCTTAAGTAGTAGAAAAATAATTTGGATAGTGGATTGCTATCCGTCGTTTTGATCGCTACAATAGAAGCAGCAGCCATTACTTGTAAAGGAACTTTGGTTTGAAAAAAGAGTAATTCGTTCCGAGCTTAACTCGGAACGACTTACCATTAAC
>CAYQRA010000703.1:0-3969 GCA_964419315.1 uncultured Saprospiraceae bacterium
CCTCTAAACTGCGAGAGCGGTGCCTTCTCGAAGATTCCGTTTCCATCATTAAGGTATAATTTTGAAGTGGACTGGGGGCTTGGACCGCCCATAGCTTGACAATCTTGGTCTCCATCTCCATCTGCGTCATAAAATGAGATTGCTCCATTCGCGATTCCACCAAACTGTCCTGAGAAGGAAGAGGTTTCCGAAAAGTTTGCTTCGCCATCATTGCGATAGAATTTAACGCTGGGACCTACTGAGTTTACGGCGCCCGCAATGGACAGATCCGGATCACCATCATTATCAATATCTGCGACTGCTACCGAACCGACAATAACACCTTCTAAATTGGTGGAGTTAACTTTTGTAAAGTTTAGCATTCCTTCGTTAAGATATAATTCTACAAAAGCATCCTCAGAGGAATTTCCTCCAACAATAATTAAATCTTGATTTCCATCTCCGTCGAAATCTGCAAAAGCAACATCTCCATTATAGGTTCCTCTAAAAGGAGTATTTTGTACTTCACTAAAAATACCACTACCATCATTGACATATAACTTTGCGCTCAATAGACTATTTTCAATTCTGCCAGTAATAAATAAATCTTGGTCTCCATCCTTGTCAACATCAGCAAAAGCTACCGCTCCACTGGAAACTGCATCAAAGGCGGAATCCGCCGTGATGTCAAGGAAACTTTGAGAAAAAAGGGAAGAAGCAATGAATATTTTAAGTAGTACTAGTAAGGTTCTCATGTGATAAAATCTATAAATTCAAAAGTAATTAGAATCAGAGAATAAGACAGCAAATGGCTCCGTCTTGGTCTTGGAGACTTTAAATATTTTAAAAATAATTTTCCGTCCTAAAGACGATTTGCCTAAGGAACCAAACGTTCTAGCATTTCAAATGTTCCAAATGCTCCAAAAAATTTCCGAGTACTGTCAAAAATAAACCATTAAAACACGGTTTAATTAGAAGAAGGTAACATCTCAGGGGAAGGCAAATTTTCATTTTTGAATGAAATAGCTAATTTGCGGCAACTTAAACGAAGGGAGCGTAGTTTCCTTTTTGCTAGAAATGATGAACAAAGCTAGGCATAGAGATATGAAAATTTAGAGTTTAAAATATTAAGGGAAATCGAACCAAGTCTCGGGAAAAAATATTGGCTTTACACACTTGACCTAATGATAAAAGAGAAAGTCAATCACTAACAAAACGTAACTGTCAAAACTCCGCATTCGCTCCGTACTGCAGCTACACAGATCGGTAAATACACCCAGAATCACAAAATCCATGCAAATTAGAACATCCAATATTTCTACTGTCGTCCAACTCTCTCGGGAAATCCCTGAATTAGAAAAACCATATCTAGCCAGCGAATATAAAAAGCGATTGACGGAAGTCCCACATGTGATCTTGGCGGCCTTTGTAGAAACGCAAGTTGTAGGATTTAAGGTAGGTTACGAACGCGAGGGTTATTTTTATTCTTGGATGGGCGGGGTGCATCCTGATTTTCGCAGAAAAGGAATCGCTTTGGCTTTAGCGGAAGCTCAGGAAGAGTGGGCTCGCAAGCATCACTACTCTTCGGTGACCTTCAAAACCCGCAATCGCCTAAAAGCAATGCTTTGCTTTGCCTTACAGCGAGGTTTTCACATCTTCCAAGTCGATCCCTATCCAGATGTTGGGGAGTCTCGTATTTGGCTAAAAAAAGAATTATAATACAACTCCCTAACTACTTCTAGCATCTTTAGTAAGTGCTTAGATAAAAATAAATTTGGCGGTTTTTATTGGTTAAGCTTGGACAAGCTGGATGGGTTTGCTGGAAAAATAGAAGAGGATTTTATTTTTTAAACAGCGCTTAGTAGGTCTTATTCCGTTAGTCTACTATATTTGTTACTCAAGTGATGGGAAACCTTAACCTTGCTTTAGTTCCGTCACTTTTAGCGCATTAAACAAAATCGTTCTTTGACCACGATTTGTCAGAGAATCAATAAAATAGATATGAACCGATTACTCCCCTTATTGCTTTTATTCTTTGCTTGCCACCTCAATGCTCAAGAGCTTTCTTATGGTTTTGAAGTTGGATTAAATTTTTCTCAATTTAATAGTCCCTCCGAAACCGATGCCGCCGGAGTTGACTTGGAATCCTTTAAGACTACCAATGGCTTCCATGTAGGAGGAAACCTTCGTTTAAAATTTGTGGATCGTTTTGGAATGAAAGCAGAAATCGTATTTTCTCAAAAAGGGGGAAAGAACATCTTTGACGGTGAGGGCATACAAATTTTTAATGCCGAAAATGGCGATAGAATCCTGACTGCTGGCGCACGGAAAACGATCGTTTCGGTTACCAATTCCTACATCGAACTTCCAATTACCGGTTATTTTAGACCCGTTTCTAGAATCGAATTATTTGCAGGACTTCATGTTTCGGTCTTGGTCGGTTCTACAGGGATTGGAGAATTTACCTATACCGGCCAAACAAGTATTGGGAGCGATCCCATCAATTTTTTAGCAGAGTTGGATTATAATTATGCGAAAAACGAAGGCCGAGCCAATACAACAATCGGAGAGTTTGAGGAAACGATTTCTTTTGATATCAATGGCAACGATGTTATTTTCCCACAGTCTCTTGGTGCCTATTATTTGGATTATGAAACGAAAGATAAAAACTTTTATAACCCGCTTGATTTCGGAATCGTCGCAGGCGCCCACTTTTATTTCAATGGTAGTCTTTACTTAGGACTTCGCGGCAATTACGGCTTAGTCGACGCCACCAATAATACTTATGATATCTCTCATGCGACTTCCAATGGTACCGACCGAATCGCTCGTGCCGACAAGGATACCAATCTTTCTTTGCAGGCTAGTTTAGGTTTTAGCTTTTAAAAAAAGAGAAACCTCAAAGTCTGCCTTCTTCAAAAAAAATCCCGACCGCTAAAATTCTAGCAGCCGGGATTTTTTTTGAAATCCTATTTTTTTCATCAATGTCCGCGCATCAAAAACTGCTTAGGTCCCGCTTCAAAAGAACTCACCGTTTGCTTACCTGTCAAATACAAATACAAAGGATCTCCTTTTAGCAAACTGATCTCTAGCTGATAGCGTTCTTCCATCGGTCCCGCTTGAGCATCTTCTCTTTGGGTAACTTTTTTGACTGGGTATTTCCAAGTTTTATCTTCGCTAGTACCATCTTCATAAGAGAGGATAGAACGAATAACGACGAAGTATTCCTTCGTGATTTTCAGATTCTTTTTAACCTCTTCTTCTACCATTTCGGCTGTCACGGGAGGCATGGCCCCTTCGTCTACTTCCAAAGCTGGCGCGGCAGCGCTTTCCTCCTCAATTTCTTCCATTGCGGCCTCTTCCGTACCTTCCTCTGGTTCCCCTAATTCGATATTGGCGATCGCTTCTTTCTTTTTCTTCTTCTTTTTCTTCTCCTTTGTTTTGTCCACAATCGTAATCGTTTCTATAAAAGAAATGCTGACGCTATCTTCTGGATTCAAACGTTCCTGCGTACCTACATCGTGGTGGATCTTGAGAAATGGATAAATGGTTTTTCCCCAAAGACTATCGGTTGATGGAATTTCCAGTTCTGGCAAATCTGTAAAAAAACTAGTTTCCCTTTTGCTCAACTGTTCCGGTAATTCTGCTAAGAAGAAAATCATCTCGGCATCTTTATTAGATCTTTTAAAGATTAAAGCTTCTACTTGATTATTAGGATTTTGGATGATTTTTAAATGTCCTTGAATCGTGGGGTCCCGAGCATTCATTAAGAGCATCTTAAAGCCAAAGTCGGTGGTATTGATATTATTCAAACTATACACCCCACCAATTTCATCTCCCTTGACATAGAGGTTATTGCGAGTAATCCCAAAAGAATATTCTCCCGGGCTAATCTCTGATTCCCTTTCGTCGCGGATCTCTACTCTGGCCGGACAAAAATTAAATCCAATCAATTCTTCTACATCAGAGAATTTTCGATCAGAAATATAG
>CAYQRA010000704.1:0-3959 GCA_964419315.1 uncultured Saprospiraceae bacterium
TTAACGAAAAAATCTTAGCCCTAAAATTACCCGTTTTATCACCACCTACTACTTACTTTCTTATCTTTATGGTAAAATTAATCTATGATCCTCTATAATATTACCGTAAAATTGGAAAAATCCATTGAAGCAGATTGGCTAAGATGGATGAAAGAAGTACATGTCCCAGATGTACTAAAAACCAACCTTTTTGTCGATCACAAAATTTGCCGAATTTTGGTAGATGAGACCGACGGAGTCAGTTATTCTGTCCAGTATTTTTGTAAAGACATGGCTGATTTTGAACGTTATCAAGAAGCTTTCGCTAAAACTCTACAAGCAGATCATGCTACCAGATACAAAGATCGCTATGTTGCTTTTCGAACCCTCATGGAAGTCGTTTAGTCTAGGTGTAAGAACGTCTAAGACTGATTCATTTAATCCTCACAAAACGGAAAGCAAAAATTTCTTGCTCCTTTGAAGAATTTACAAGCTCTTGTCTTATTATTTATTGCCAATACGATTTCTGGTATTGCGCAGGGGATTAGTATGATCGCGATTCCTTGGTATTTTGCGAAGGATGGAGAGATGACTCGCTTTGGCTTGATTTATATGTTTGTAAATGTAGTGATGCTATTTTGGGCTCCCTACACTGGGGTCTGGGTAGATCGCTACAATCGAAAATATCTCTTCCTTTGGCTGACGCTTATTTGTGGGAGTTTGCTGGCGCTCATCGCTTATCTGGGGTTTAGTTTAGGAGGTTTGCATTGGTTTTGGGTCGCCGCTGTGTTTATGATTACCTTTTTGAATTATAATGTGCATTATCCCAACCTCTATGCCTTTGTCCAAGAAATTTCTGAACCGAAGTATTATGGGAAGGTCACTTCTTATATCGAGATTCAAGGCCAACTTTCTGCCATGCTCGCAGGTGGTGGAGCTGCTTTACTTTTAGAAGGAGCGGATGGATGGGATTTTATGGGACAATCCATCCACTTTGCTGCTTGGGAGATCCATGAGATATTTGCCGTAGATGCTGCTACTTATTTTGTAGCTCTAGCGATCATTTCTATGATCTCTTATCAACCTTTGGTAAAGCGAGAAAAAGAAGAAGTGAATATGCTTCAGCAACTGAAAGTGGGGTATGAATATTTAAAAGCCAATAAAGGCATTTTTATTTTTGGTGTAGCTTCCTTTTCTAATTTCGTTGCGACGCTCTTGCTTAATTTTTTTATCGCTGCACTTTATGTCAATAGTCAATTGAAGGAAGGCGGAGATGTCTATGCTGCTTCCGAAATTTTCTATGCCATTGGAGCCGTATTCGCTGGGCTAGCCATTCGAAAGATTTTTGCGAAAATGAAAACGCCACAGGCTGTAATTATCCTGACCTTGATGGGCGCAGGTTTATTTGCGGTATTGGCCATTAACACTCAGGTTTATATTTTCTATGGAATGCTCTTTATTTTGGGCATTGCTAATGCTGGTACTCGCATCATGAGAATTACCTACCTTTTTCAAATGATCCCCAATCAAGTCTATGGCCGAGCCAATAGTTTTTTATTCTTAACCAATGTTGCCTTTCGAATCTTATTCTTACTCTTGTTCTCTTTGGCCTTTTTCCAAAAAGGAAATAATGTAATTTATACTTGTGCCATCATCAGCTTATTTTTATTGCTATCAGCAGGTGTACTCATGAACTTCTATCGTTCTTTTGCCAATCCTGACGAGCAAATGACGCAAAAGTTAGAATAAAAGTACAAATTAGCGTAAATTCGCTAATGATCTCTGATAGAAGTGACGGGTTGTTTTATTTCGTCTAATTAACAATCCTCAGAGGCGCCCTAGACTAAAATTGACCAAAAAAATTACTAATCCATGGTATTTGAATTAAACGAAGAACAATTGGCTGTACAAGCAGCCGCTAGAGATTTTGCTCAGCAAGAACTCAAATCAGGAGTGATCGAAAGAGATTCTAAAATGCAATTTCCCACCGAACACATCAAAGCGATGGGAGAATTGGGTTTTATGGGAATGATGGTTTCGCCAGAATACGGTGGCGGTGGAATGGATACGATCTCTTATGTATTGGCAATGGAAGAAATTTCCAAAGTAGATAATTCTTGCTCGGTTTGTATGTCGGTCAATAATTCATTGGTCTGTTGGGGATTAGAAACTTTTGGTAGTGCTGATCAAAAAGATAAATACTTAACCAAGTTGGCTACGGGAGAATGGATTGGTGCTTTTTGCCTCTCCGAACCAGAAGCCGGAAGTGATGCGACAAGCCAAAGAACAACGGCTGTTGACATGGGCGATCACTACTTATTAAATGGTACCAAAAACTGGATCACCAATGGTGGTACCTCCAGTGTACATTTGGTCATCGCTCAAACAGATAAAGAAAAAGGACACCGAGGAATCAATGCACTGATCGTAGAAACTTCTTGGGATGGAGTGGTCGTCGGAGCCAAGGAAGATAAACTGGGAATTCGTTCTTCCGACACCCATACGATCATGTATAATGATGTGAAAGTGCCTAAAGAAAATAGAATTGGAGAAGATGGATTTGGGTTTAAATTTGCCATGAAAGTCTTGTCTGGAGGCCGGATCGGTATTGCTGCTCAAGCATTGGGGATTGCAGGCGGTGCCTACGAGCTTTCCGTAGCCTACTCTAATGAAAGAAAAGCTTTTGGAAAACCAATCAATCAACACCAAGCGATTGCTTTCAAAATTGCAGATATGGCCACAGAAATTGAAGCGGCCAAATTGATGGTCTATCGAGCGGCTTATATGAAAGACCAACACCTCAATTATGATGCAGCTAGTGCAATGGCCAAAGTGTTTGCTTCTGATATTGCAATGCGTCATACCGTCGAGGCGGTACAGATTCACGGTGGCTATGGTTTTGTAAAAGAATACCATGTCGAGCGCTTAATGCGAGATGCTAAAATTACTCAGATTTATGAAGGAACGAGTGAGATTCAGCGCATCGTTATTTCCAGAGAAATCTTGAGAAATAATAAGCTCTATCTACCTACCTTGCCATTGAGTATGGCCAATGTTTAATTAGCTATTTCCAATACGAATAAAGGCGATAACCCAAGCAAAGGATTATCGCCTTTGCTTTTTTAAGCTTAAATTGTTTTGTCAAGACAACCAAATCTTAAAATATCCCGTTAGAGATAGAGTCATCCGGAAATTCGGACTCGAAGAATTACAAACAAATGAGCGGATCACTTAGAATTATTACCATTGCTGATATTCCTGTCAAAATTCATTGGACCTTTGGTTTATTGATCCTTGCGCTGCTATACTTGGCTTATGTGAGTGGCTTTAATCTGCAAGTTGTTGGCTGGTTGGCATTGTTTATCGTTTCCCTATTCGTTTGTATCGTTTTACATGAATATGGTCATGCACTTACTGCAAGACGCTATGGAGTAAAAACTCGCGATATCATATTGTCTCCAATCGGTGGAGTCGCTCGACTCGAACAATTGCCAGATAAACCGATGCAAGAATTTTTTATCGCCTTGGCTGGCCCACTCGTTAATGTGGCGATTTGTTTTGCAATGGTTCCTTATTTTATGTGGTATTCCTTTGATGGCCTATGGGAGGTTGTTGAAGCTTATCGCCATCAAGGAGGAACTTCTTTCTCTGATTTTTCAGTCAACTTTTTGCCTTTATTATTTTTATTGAACATCCTCTTGGCTGGGTTTAATTTATTGCCCGCTTTTCCTATGGATGGTGGCCGAGTTTTTAGAGCCTTACTGTCCCTGCGCTTTGGTCGAAGAAGGGCAACGCGCATTGCCTCTTTGCTTGGACAGTTCTTGGCGGTTGGCTTTATGGCTTGGGGATTTTTTGTTGGGAGTATGATCAATATATTTGTTGGACTCTTTGTTTTTGGTTCGTTTTTATTGGAGCAGCAATAAAAATGATTAAAAGCAAGAAGAAAATAATGGTTGGGATTTTTGTTCCTTTGCTGTTGA
>CAYQRA010000705.1:0-3943 GCA_964419315.1 uncultured Saprospiraceae bacterium
AAAATTCCCTTTCTTCCAATAATGTTTATGGTCTACATAAAGAAGGGAATTATCTTTGGATTTTGACCTATGGGGGAGGATTAGATATTTTGGATTTAGATAAAAATAAATTTTATAACTACCTCCATGAAGATGAAAATAATAAGAGTATAAGTTCCAATTTTACTCGAGCCATTTTAAAGACAGGAGAAGATCAACTTTGGATCGGAACAGAAAGAGGTCTAAATAAAGTCAAAAGAAATCAAGCTGGTTTTCCTGAAAGCTTTGAGGTCTTTTTGTCCCACGAAAAAATTTACAGCTTACAAGAAGATACGCAGCATAATATCTGGGTCGGTACTTTTACGAATGGATTGTATCGTTTTGATCCGCATAAAAATGTTTTTGAGCATTTTACAATAAGTGATGGATTGTCAGGGAATACTGTATTTGGGATATTGGAATCTCAGAATGGAGAGTTGTGGTTAAGTACCAATAATGGTCTTTCAAAATTCAACGTTCAACAAAGAAGCTTTACCAATTATAATTATTCGAATGGCTTAGAAAATTCTGAATATAATTTTAATGCCTACTTTAAAAGTAAATCAGGGGATTTGTTTTTTGGAGGCATTAATGGCTTTACCCAGTTTAATCCAAAACAAATTCAACCCAATGAATATATTCCAACTATCGCTTTTACTGAATTGCGGAAAAATAATAAAATTATAAAGGTTGGAGATGAGTCTGGTCTGCTCCAACAAAGTATTGATAAGACGGAATCCATCACCTTCAAATACAATGAGGCGAATTTTACAATCGGTTTTACCGCACTGGATTATTTTAGTCCAGAAAATAATCATTATGCCTTTATTCTAGAAGGACTTGATCAGGATTGGAATTATTCGGTTGGTAAAACGGAAGCAACTTATACCATTCAAAAAGAGGGAAAGTATATCTTTAGAATGAAAGGAGGGAATAGCGATGGTCTTTGGAATCCGGAGGAAAAGAAAATAATCATTGAAGTGCTTCCACCACCCTGGAGAACTTGGAAGGCTTATTTGCTTTACATTGGATTTATAGGTTTAATCACTTTTGGACTAGTTCGATTTATTCGCCTTCGGCATCGCCTACAATTAGAGCAAATCGCGAAACAACAACAGGAAGAATTGCATGAAGTAAAATTGCGCTTCTTTACGAATATCACGCATGAATTTCGAACGCCCTTGACTTTGATTTTGGGCCCACTCAAAGATTTGATGGCTTCTCAGGAGCATCCTGGAAAGGTCGTGAAGCAGCTTTCTTTAATTCAAGGAAATGCACAACGATTACTTAATCTAGTCAATCAAGTGTTGACTTTTAGAAAATTAGCGACCGATCATGAGCCGCTAGAAATTGTCCACGGAAATATTGTGGAGTTTTTAAAAGAAATATTTTTACCCTTTCAGGAGATTGCAAGTCTTAGAAATATCACTTATCATTTTGAATCTTATGCCACGGAAGTGGAAGCATGGTTTGATCCAGATAAATTGGAAAAAGTATTTTTTAACTTACTTTCGAATGCCTTCAAATTTACTCCGGACGATGGAAAGATAAGCATGACGATCTCCCAGAATGAGCAATTTATAGAAATACGATTAATAGATAATGGAGTAGGAGTCGAACAAGAAAATCAAGAACAAATTTTTAAAAGGTTTTATGAAAAATCTGATACTAAGCAATCCATGATTAAAGGAACAGGGATTGGTTTAGCTATTTCAAAACAAATGGTGGAGTTGCACCATGGAAATATTTTTGTAGAAAACAGTTCCAAGCTTTCGTCTCCCAAGGGAGCCACTTTTGTCGTGCAAATCCCTAAAGGTAAACTTCATTTTAAAAAGGCCAATGTAGTAGAAAATAGGTCCAACAAGGATTTCTTTTCGGACTATCAACCAGTTATCATTTCCCCACAAAATTCTCCGACCTCCCATGACCCTTCGCAAAAACCAGTGACCAAAGAATCTCCATTGCTTTTGATTGTGGAAGATAATCCAGAGGTGAGAAATTATATTCATGGTATTTTTGTGGCGGAATACCGAATAATTACTGCCGAAAATGGAGCAGAAGGATTGGAGAAAACAAAAAAAGATTTACCTGATTTAATCATCAGTGATGTGATGATGCCCATCATGGATGGCATTACTTTTTGTAGTAAAGTAAAAACAGATATCGAAGTCAGCCATATTCCAATTATCTTGTTGACTGCTCGAACCGCCTCTTTATTTAAAATTGAAGGGCTCAAAACGGGGGCGGATGACTATATCACCAAACCATTCAATCCCGAAGAATTAAGACTGCGAGTAGGAAATACCATTCAAGCTCGACAAGAAATCCGAGATAAATTTGCCAGGGTACTTACCTTTGATCCTAAAGAAATTAGTATCACTTCTGCTGACGAAGTCTTTTTGGAAAAAGCGCTGCAAATAGTCGAAAATCAAATGGAAAATTACGATTTCGATGTTAATCAATTTGCCTTCAAATTAGCAGTAAGCCGCTCTTTATTATTTACAAAACTCAAAGCACTGACCGGCCAGACGCCCAATAATTTTATAAAAACCATTCGCCTGAAAAGAGCTGCCCAATTATTGAAAACTAAAGAATTAAATGTTTCCGAGGTCGCTCAAAAGGTCGGTTTTAAAGATCCAAAATACTTCCGAAAATGCTTTAAAGACCAGTTTAAAGCTTTGCCTTCAGATTTTTAAACAATCTTTCTAAAAAATATTTTCTTCGGAAAAATTGCCCAAATCTTCCTAAAAAGCCTGAAAAAACAGCCTTTTAGACAATTTTCCCCCTGTTTATAGATTTTTATCCCTTCTCCTATCTGTAGATTTGACCCAGCAAGGACTGGTACAATTTTATCCGAAGGGCTGTTCCAGAATATTCCTTTCCCTAGCGTATGCTTCCCACTGTTGGGAAGAAGACCGGGGGCAAAATCAATACTAATATGAATCAGAAAGTTACGATCTATATTTTCTTAGTTGCCATTATTTTCTTTTGCAATAAAATAGATTTGCTTGGTCAAACGGGTTCTATTCAAGGGACGGTCTACGATGCGGATGGAAAAGAAACATTAATAGGAGTCAACATCCTTTTAAAACAAGAGGACCCCAAAGGAACGGCTACCGACCTAGACGGTGCTTATCTGTTGGAGAAGGTGCCAATGGGGCCTCAAACCATTTCTTATTCTTATACGGGTTATGAAACGCTTGAGAAAGAAGTGCTAATTGAGGATGGCAAAACCACCACCTTGGATGTCTCGCTCACTACGGCAGCTATTATCGGAGAAGAGGTACTGGTGACCGCTCAAGCACTTGGACAAGCACGTGCGATTAAACAACAAATCGAATCAGAATCTATTGCCAATATGGTTTCGGCGGCAAGAATTCAAGAGATTCCAGATGTGAATGCGGCAGAGGCGATTTCTCGCCTTCCCGGTATCGCTATTAATCGAAGTGGTGGGGAAGGACAAAAAGTAGTCATTCGAGGGATGTCTCCAAAGTTTGCAGCGATTACGATTAATGGCATTCGGATGCCCTCCAATTCGGGAACAGATCGGTCTGTAGATTTATCCTTAATCTCCCCCGAATTATTAGATGGCATAGAGGTTTTTAAATCTCCTTTACCAGATATGGATGCCGAAGCAGTTGGAGGTACGGTTAATTTAAGATTGCGAAAAGCACCTAAGGAACTTAAATTCTTAGTAAAAGGGCTAGGCGGATTTAATGACTTGAATAGTGATTTTCGAGATTATAAAGGGGTCGTCCAGGTGAGCAAGCGTATCATTAATGATAAATTGGGGGTCGTATTTCAAGGGAGTACAGAGCGGTTTAATCGAGGAGGAGATTTTTTGACGAATAATTGGAGAGAAGGGGCAACAGATTCAACTGAAACAACTAACATATTTGGAAATAGTCTTCGCTTAGAAGATCGT
>CAYQRA010000706.1:0-3942 GCA_964419315.1 uncultured Saprospiraceae bacterium
CTGGTGAAATTGTCGACATGGGTGTCGATTATGATATCGTCGGTAAGAGTGGTGCTTGGTACAGCTATGATGGTGCAAAAATCGCTCAAGGCCGCGAAGCGGCTAAACGATTCTTCAATGACAACCCAGAAGTTGCTTTGGAAGTTGAGCAAAAAATCAAAGCTGCCGTAACGGGCACGGTGGAAGAAGAGTTGGATGACAAAACCAAGAAGATTGCAGAAGAAGCAGTGAGTGGTACCAATGGTAGTAAATCTAAGAACTAGAAAGCTTTACTTAGCGTGAAAGGAAATCAATATTTCAATTTTTTCCGATGCGCTCTATAAAATAAAGAAACAATTCTATCATAGTTTTACATAAGCGCTCTCCTTTGGAGGGCGCTTTTTTTTGTATTCATTACTCTCTTAAAGTCGGAAAATTATCCAGATCAATATCTCTAATTTCCCCATTGCAATTTTTGATCACCTTCGCTAAAAGAGCTTGGTCTGGCGAATCTTCTATATTTCCAATTCTAATACTTAGATGACAAGGATCTTTGGCTACTGAAAATTCTGTACAGAAATAACTTTCTTCCGTTTGGTCATCAACATCCGACTCACTTCCCAAAAAGAAGAAACCACTCAAATGCGCAAGCCCCATTTCTGACTTATTCGATTTCCCCAATTCATTCATTTCAATTTTGTATTCAACACTCGTATAGTTAACTCTTTTTACCGTCATTGAAAGCGATAGATTTCCTTCCTTTCCTTTCAAGGTATAGCTTTTATTGAGCCTAGGAATTTCAGGAAATTGAATAGAGTCCTTTTGATCTAAAATAACTAAGTTACCTTCTAGGTCAATTTGTTCTATCCCTCCAAATGATCTAATCTGCGATACGAATTCGGGGGAATATTGAGCCTCATCCGCTATACTTATATCGGCTAATTTTTTCGTTTCTGATTCAATCGCATTGGGTTCCTCTTTTACACCATTGGTCTTTTTATCAGCTGATTTTATTGCCTCGGCGGGCTTGGAATCTGGAGTATTTTGATTCGATGATGTTTTTGATTGGCAAGCAGAAAAGAGAATGGTAATTAGGAGTAGATAGAATTTGTTTTTCATTTTGTGATTTTTTGGTGATCTGTTTTTTGGCCTATAGAAGCATCTCTAAATTTAATTTTTCCATTCAAAGGTATTGATCATATGCATCAGGTCTTCTTTGATAAAATTGAATACGGGCGCTAAGGAATCCGGTCTTGCTTGAGTATTAAAATATAAGGAGGCACGCAAGAAATGATTTTCCTCATCCGTTAAATAAAACTGAAAAGGAGAAGCAACAGGTCCTTCAATATCAAAGACAAAGCCATTTACTCCATTGGGCTTTTGTATAGGCAATTCATCAATAAAATTGGCTTTGATGTTATGCTTATTCGCTAAGTCAAAAGCATCCCTTCGAAGTTTCTCAAAGTCATTTCCAACTGGGTAATAACTACAATGTAGCTTGGCATCAAAGGCTGGCATTAGCACATCAAACCAACAAGGATTTACAGGCTTTTCATCAAAAAAAGCAGTGTCTTGTTCAATAGAAGCATAGCCTGGGTATTCAAAAGAAAACTCACAAAAACTAACATCCATCTTTTGAAAAGAGCGAGAAGGGTATTCTACTTTCGGGAATGCTCGGGGCTTCGGAGAATAAACGACATCCTCGTTACAGGCACTCCATAAAAAACAAAGCATAAAAAGGGGAAATAGAAATTTATATTGCTGCATAGGATTTCAATACTATAATAATCGGTACAAAATTAGGTTTGGGTGAGTCGGTAATCGCAAGTGTAAAGTCTATCGTTTCTAAGCAATCCTTTCGTTGATACCATTTACTTTCAAAGGTGCCTTATAGGTTCCTCCGGGCAAAGTGATTTGTACTTTTTCAATTCGACGTTTGTTTACTGAAACGATTCTAAAGCTGTATTGATTGTAATTGACCTTGGCTCCTTTTTGAGGAATCATTCCAATCATCTCTAGTAATAATCCAGCCACGGAATCCGCATCCCCTTTTACTTCATCAAAAGTCGTGGTGTCCGTCCCAATAATTCGACAGACATCATTGAGCAAAGTCTTGCCTTCGAATACATAATTGTGTTCATTCACTTTATCATAATCCACATCTTCCCTTGTTTCAAATTCATCTCTAATTTCACCAATCACCTCCTCCATGATATCTTCTAAAGTAGCGATTCCAGAACTCCCTCCATATTCATCTACCACAATGGCCATATGCACACGTTGGGCTTGGAACTCACTCAATAAATCATTTATCTTTTTGGACTCCGGAACATAAAGTACATTCGTTCTGATCAATTCTTGCCATTCAAATACATTGGTTTTTTCAAGATGTGGCAATAAGTCTTTAGCATATAAAATTCCAGTAACATGATCAAAATCTTCATCAAAAACGGGTATCCGGGAAAAGCCAGAATCCTTTACTAATTTTAATAAGTCTAAAAAATTTGTTCTAAAATCTACTGCGATGACATCTACTCTGGCTCTCATTATTTGTTTGGCAGAGATGTCTCCAAACTTCACAATACTTTTTAGGATATCCATATCTTCATCAGCATTCCGATCATCTCTCACCGTAAGTTCAATAGCCTGATCAATATCCTCGCGACTAGTCACACTTCCATTGGTATTGTGCTTAACAAATTTCTTTTCTATCAAGTTGGTTCCTTTTACCAAAAAACTACTCATCGGTCGAAAAATTCTAATCAAAAAAACCAAAGTGCCCACCATCCTTTTGGACAATTGCACATTATTGATTTTCGCATAAACCTTTGGCGCTACTTCTCCAAAAAGAACCAATAAAAAAGTAACTCCAGCTACCGTAATTCCCCAATGAATCCCTTTCCCCAATGTAGCCACCGTAAGGTATTCTTCTACAGAAGTTCCAGCAATTAAGGCCATGGCCCAAGCTTGACAAATCGCTTGTGGCAAAATTTTCTCTAAGATGTGATTAGAAAGAAGAACGATCGCAATGTTAATAAAGTTATTGCTAATCAAAATAGTCGCCAACAAAATCCTTGGCTTTTCCAGTACTTCAAATATCCGCTGAGCAGGCTTTGAGTTTTCCTGCTTTAACTTATTTAAATCATTTGGAGTGAGAGAAAAGAAGGCAACTTCAGAACTTGAAATCATGGCAGAACTAGCCAACAAGAGGATGGTTAGTACAATAGCAATACCAAAACCAACGGGATTAGCCATTAAAGGCAGGAAGAGAAAAAAAGAAGAATATAAAAGTAAATTATCAGGCTCGGATTCCAATATTGAATAGCTTAATATAAAAAATAACAGTAGGGAAAGCTTTCTATTTTGCCCTTTCCCTACTGCAGTTTAGCACTAAAAAGGCAAGTCATCATCAGCCGGTGGAGCTGTTTCAACTGGCCCAGTAGCTTTTACGGGATTAGCGGTTGTTGGGTTTCCCCCATTCATTGCCCCTTGTTCGGAAGAATAATTAGAAGTATTGGCTTCCTTGCGGTTCAAGACTCGAAAATAGTTACCAACAACTTCCGTCGTTCTTCTAGGGTTACCATCTTTGTCTTCCCATTTTCGATGGGTCAACTTTCCTTCCAAATAAACCATAGAACCTTTCTTGAGGCTACTTTCCGCTCGCTCTGCTAAAGTTCGCCAAACTACGATCTCATGCCATTCCGTTTGACTTTGCCACTCTCCGCCTTTGTCCTTATAATTTTCATTGGTGGCAATTGAAAATTTAGCTACTGCAGCCCCACTTTCTAAACGACGAATCTCTGGATCTCTTCCCAAATTTCCGATTAATGTAACTTTATTTACCATTCTTTTTACTTTATTCAGCGTACTTGGTTAATCCTCCAAATACCTTGTTTATTTAAATTAAATCATCTTTAAATATAAAGATTTATCCTGTAAATACCTATCAATAATTTTTGGAAA
>CAYQRA010000707.1:0-3941 GCA_964419315.1 uncultured Saprospiraceae bacterium
ATTGAGCTAGGAAAGAATGTTGTCGAAGGGATCCAATGGGCTTGGGAAGCATCCGAATTCCCTATCCCAGAAATCTATATTCTCCCAAGCAAGGAGGGCTACCGAAGTGTATACAAAACAGATATTTTCGCTTATGAACCACTAATTAGAAAATGGATTTTTGTGGATACCCAAACGGGTGAAATCCTGAGCACCAGAAGCCAAATAAATCATCTTACCGTTCCGGGTGAAGCGCATTGTTATTATCATGGGGTACAAACGATTCAGGTAGACAGTACCGCTCCGACGGCTTTTATCCTGAGGGATTATAGTCGAGGGGACGGAATCGTGACGCTAAATTTAAAAGGTAGCTCTGATATTGATGATGCCGTTGATTTTCAAGACGATGACAATATTTGGGATACCACCACCGATGACGACCATGCAGCTTTGGATGCCCATTGGGCAGCTGGACATATTTATGACTACATGTTGAATAACCATGATTGGAACTCTTTCGATAATCAAGGGAGTTTAGTGTATAATTATATCCATCACGGCAATAACTTCAATGCCAGTTGGTTTGGAAATGGAATGGCCTTTGGAGATGGCAACGGAAGTGTTTTAAATCCACTAACGGCCGCAGAGGTGGTTGGTCACGAATTTATGCATGGCTATTCTCTGTCGATGGTTGATTGGAATATTAATAATACCGAATCTCAGGGTTTATCAGAATCTATAAGTGATATTTTTGCGGTTATTTTTGAATATACCTTTAGTCCAAGTACTGCCGATTATTCTATTGGAGAAACCGTCAGTCCCGTGGGACAGCCCATTAGATATGGTTGATCCTAAGTCTTTACAGGTGCCGAATACCTACGAGGGAGAATTCTGGGATAGCAATGGCGGTTATAATAATGCCAACGTTTTCAACCACTGTTTCTACCTCCTAACCCAAGGAGGAAGTGGAACCAATGATAATGGAGATGACTATACGGTGGCGCCTATTTCAAGAGCGGAAGCTTCCGCTATTCTAGTCCGAGCGATGTCTGTTTACATGACACCTAATACTAATTTTGCGGATACCCGAAAACATGGAATTCAATCTTGTATTGATCTTTATGGTACTTGTAGTTATCAGGAAATTCAATTCACCAATGCTTGTTATGCTATTGGAGTGGGCGAAGAATATGTTGGTCCTCCAATCACCGACATCCAATTTACTGGAACACTAGAAATCAATGAAGAAATCTCCTTCACCTCCAATGCCACTACGGCAACAAGCTGGGAATGGAACTTTGGAGACAATACCAACTCTGTGGAAGAAATGCCAAATCATATTTATCAATCGGGAGGAACTTATGAAGTGACCTTGGCGGCTACTTATGCTGGTGGATGTATCATGTATGATACGATTAAGGTGGACGTCGCTGGTGCAACAGGTATTTTGGAAGCAGCGTCAAGGAATGTTTTGCTCTACCCAAATCCGGTCAAGGAAAATATGTTCCTCGAATTTGCGGAAGGAAATGAATTAAAGGAGCTCCGACTTATCAATACTTTGGGGCAAACTTTCCCGATTACGGACTTAAATAATATTTCCGATCACCAGTATGAAATACAGCTGGATCATTTGCCTGCTGGTATTTATTTAATAGAACTGGTTTTTACCGATAATTTTTCTATGTTTGAGAAAATTTATTTACAGTCCGATACAGAATAAAATCTAATCAGCAAAAGGTCCTCATGGAAGATCACCAAGAACTAAAATTACTAGCCCAAAAATTACGAGATGCCTATCTTACCAAAACTCCCTGTCGTCCTTTGCGGGAAGTTATTGGCGTAGAAGATCTCCAAAAGGCTTATGCGATTCAAGAGATCAATAACCAACGCCTCCTCGCCAATGGCGCTCGGATTACCGGACGTAAAATCGGTCTGACTTCCAAAGCAGTACAAAAACAACTTGGCGTTGATCAACCAGATTTTGGCCTCCTTTTTAATACCATGGAGGTGCTAAATAATGATACCATCTCTGTCAAAGAATTGATGCAACCTAAAGCAGAAGGAGAGATCGCCTTTGTGCTTGGCCAAGATTTACCTGAGCGGGAGTTGACGAGCACCGAACTGCTTACTGCCATCTCTTATGTGCTACCTGCTATTGAGATTGTAGGCAGTCGCATCGAAAATTGGAACATTAAAATCACGGATACCATTGCCGATAATGCTTCCGCAAGTCATTATGTGCTAGGGCATCAGCCCATCCAATTGGAAGCTATAGATTTGGTAAATTGCCAAATGATAATGAAGAAAAATGGCGTAATCATTTCCCGAGGAACTGGCGCCGCCTGCCTTGGTTCTCCCATCAATGCGACCTTATGGCTAGTCAATCAAATGGCCAAACTAGGAAGTCCCCTAAAAGCAGGGGAAGTAATCCTATCTGGTGCGCTCGGCCCAATGGTCCCCATCGAAGCCGGAGATTCTTTCGAAGCCACCTTTACCGGATTAGGGAAGGTCTACGTTCATTTCTCGGAGTAAACCGCCGCGACATTTGCCCTCCAAATGAACATACAATATTGGTTATTAGGAGTGTTTAGAAAAATCTCGAATCTCGAATTTTGCTACTGGGGGAAACAGAACATGCGATAAATGGCAAGAGAATTAAACAAAA
The DNA here is from genome assembly GCA_964419315.1 of uncultured Saprospiraceae bacterium. Classification (GTDB taxonomy): domain Bacteria; phylum Bacteroidota; class Bacteroidia; order Chitinophagales; family Saprospiraceae; genus CALLVY01. The sequence continues at coordinate 2,645 of CAYQRA010000707.1, forward strand.
GCCTGGTTCTAATGTCTGCCCCTTTTAATTAGCTACTGAGCATTCTTTTCTTCCTTTCGGTGCTCCAAAAACCAATTGTAAATATCCTCTCCTGCATAAACTCGACTCCATACATCATGTCCCATATCCGCTTCAATCGTAAAACGAAGCTGTTCATGCCCGAGCGCTTCTAATTTATTCAATCCTTTATAAAAATAGCGGGTCGGAACTACCTCATCCCGACCTCCACAAAAAGCCCAAACTGGAATCTGATGCTCCGCAATCGGTGCCATCAAATCGGGATGCCCCCAACCAACAATGGGGTTAATCGCTGCAAATAGTTGAGGATGTTTGCTGGCCATCCACCAAGTACCAAATCCTCCATAACTTAGGCCGCTCAAATAAGTTCTCGATTTATCTGCTTTATAGCCCTCAAAAACTTGTTGCAGAATTGACAGCAAATCCGCTTCGCAGTGGTCCCAACCTACCGGAAGTGTAAGCCGATTTTCAGGAAAGGTATCCACTTGTAGGGCGCCTAGCATTTCTTGATTCGTAGGAAATTTTGCGGCTCGAGCAGGAACGCCCTCTGCTAAACGCTTGGGAATCCAACTGGTATCTCGGTCATCTATATAGCTTAGCCCTCGCTGATCCATTCCAAACATTGGCAATTGGGGAACAATGATGATAAAGGGCAAATCCCTTTTTTGAATCCAAGCTTCATATAAGGGGCCATGGGTCATGGTATAATCCAATTCCGCCTTAGCGTCTCCTCTTTCTCCGTTTCCATGTAGGAACAGCAAAACAGGAAATTTCTTCTGACTGTCTTCCTCGTAGCCCTTAGGAAGATAAAGGAAGAAATCCCGTTCCTTTTGATCGACTTGGCTTTGAAAGGAAAGCCGCTGAAGTTGGGCTGCAGAAGTTTTAGTACTCCTATTACATTGCGTAAAAAGGATAAAAAAGAATAGGCAAGAAGCAAAATAGATGGAATTTCTCATGAAAAGGACTTTGCAATAGGACATTAAAGCTTCAAAAAACGGATGTTCGGGCTAAAAAAGACCTATAATTTTAAGTAAAAACCAGCTCAATAAGAGCTAAAAACAGCAAATTTTGGAGATTTTCTAGAAAAATGTAAAAAAACTTTAATGCGAGTCGAATCTAGCAATAATCTAATAAAAGTAATTTGTTGCTCATCAATAATCCATTAAAAACCCCATTTATATAGGAAAACCAGAGAATACTTTGTCAGGAAATACTTGTTTTAATATGTTAGGATAAGGTTAAATAGATGTTGTACAAGGTGACTCCCCAATAAATATTC
>CAYQRA010000708.1:0-3927 GCA_964419315.1 uncultured Saprospiraceae bacterium
GCAACTGACGATAACAGCGACTACAAGTAGGGCGAATAGTATTATTTTTTTCAAACTATTTTAAGGTTTAGTTATTTTCCAATTTAAGATCCTTTATCCAGCAGCTCCTTCGAGGAACCCTCAGGCCTTGTGCTAAAAATTCGATTAACCACTTACATAATCAAAAGAAATATCCATTGCGTCCATCATCATACAGTTTTTAAGGTAGAGCACATTAAGCTGTAACTCGGTATGGACCTCGACCATCAGTTCATTTCTGTTTTCTAAATCTGAAGCAAAATCATCACTTAGTTTTTCTATCGCTGCTCTCGATTTATCGAATTGCTTATTAATTAAGTCGCTTAATTTTTCTCCATTCTTTTGGGTATCCAGAAGGTCAACATAATGGTACAGACTTGGGCCACGCTCCTCAAATTTTCCTTTGAAGGCTACCCCGTTATAAAAATCCTGTGCAGCATCTAAAGCTTCTAAAAGTAAAACTTTGGAAATATCTCCTCGGTAGGGGGCTTCTATGTGTGCCTTTCTTGTTTCTCCATCACAACCAAAACAAGCACCAGAGGGAAAACCAATTTTACTTGTTCGAATATCAAATTCATAACTATAGATAAAGTCATTAACGACCTTCTCGATGGAAGAGATATTCCTATTGAAATGACTTTTGTTACTCTCTGTATTGGCTACGAAAATATCTCTATAGCCATTAATCCAATCCTCATAAATCACCGTAGATAGGGCTTTGGTTCTAGCAGTCAGATCTACAAGAAATTGTTTGTATTGTTCTGCTTTTATGTTGGAGGTATAGAAAGAAAGGATATCCTCCTCTGTTTCGGCTAGGCCATAGAGCATATAATCCAAAGCCGGAAATCCTTGAGCATTTTTGTTCGCTGTAATCGTAAGGTCATAAGTTCCGCTATCTAAAAAGTAATCAACTTTAGAAGTATTCACCGGATAAACGTTAGCGTAAAAAGAAATCAGTACCTCTGAATCAACTCCCTTTCCCTCGATAAAGAAAGGTACATTTTGCCATGCTTTATAAGACTCGAACCACGAGCTTCTGACCGCTTCCAAATTGGCAAGTGTGGGGGCATCAAAAAAAGCCTCGGTATGACTGTGCAAGGTAACAGTGGTCGCATTATAGGCCTCATGCGCTGGAATGATAATATTATCCGCCCAGCTTTCAAGAATGGCACTTCTATCAATTTCCACTTTTCCACGAGGAAGGGGTTCCTTCTGGCAACTGACGATAACAGCGACTACAAGTAGGGCGAATAGTATTATTTTTTTCAAAGCGTTTTTTTTGAGTTTAAGCATTCAACTTTGTGACCCTTTACCAAGGCAGCTTCTTCAAAAAAGCCGCCTTGGTCTATAGGGCTAAATCACCTCAGCATTCCTTTTAATTCATCAACTTCTGTACGGATGAGCACTTTAGTTTTTGTACTAAAAAGAGCATTGAGAGGTAATCTTAAAACCAGACTAATCGCCATCAGAACTAACATAATCCTGAGAGATTTTCATTGCGTTCATCATATAGGTCTTAAGCAAAAGGACATTCAATTGCAACTCATTATGTGCAGCTACCATCAACTCATTTCTAGTTTCAACATCCGAGTAAAGGTCATCACTCAGTTTTTCTATCGCCGCTCTAGAATTATCAAATTGGGTATTAACTAAGTCGCTTAGTTTTTCACCGTCTCTTTCCGTACCCAATTCTTCGAGGTAATCATAAAGACTGGATTTGCGCTCCGCAAGAGTACCACCAAAAGGTACCCCATTGTAAAAATTCTGTGCGGAATTTAAAGCTTCTAAAAGTAAAGCCTTAGAAGCATTTCTTCGGTAGGGTGCTTCTACGTGCCCCTTCAAAGTGGTTCCTTCACAACCGATACAAGCACCAGAAGGGAAACCAACTTTACTCGTTCGGATGTCAAATTCATAACTGTAGATAAAGTCATTAACGATGCTGTTTACAGAAGAGAGCGCCGTATTCTGATCATTGGTTACAAATTTTTCTCTAGTGGCTGCACTATTCCAGTCAGTATTAACCGCATCAGATAAGGCCTTAATTCTGGAAGTCAAATCCGTGAGGTATTTCTTGTAATTAGCTGCATTTGCATCTCTGTCGTAAAAGAAAAGGACAGCATCATCTGAATCGCCTAAGCCATAAAGCATATAATCCAAAGCAGGCAATCCTTGCATAGCTTTGTTACTGGAAAGGGTAAAGTCATAAGTTCCGGTATTCACAAAGAAATCAACGCTAGAAGTCTTTACTGGATAAATGTTAGTATAAAAAGAAATCAGTACATCTGGATCATTTCCCTTTCCTTCAATAAAGAAAGGAACATTTTGCCATGCTTTGTAAGAGTCATACCAAGCCGTTCTCAAGGCTTGTAGATTAGACATATTTGGATCTGCGGTAAAAGTCTCTGCTTGAGAATGTAGGGTTTGCACCGTCGCATTATAGGCTTTATGGGATGGAATAATAATGTTATCCACCCAGTTTTCAAGCATCGTTTTTCGGTCAAAATTATCTACACCAACCGTAGGAGTATCCGTTTTACAACCGACTACTACCACCGCTAAAACAAAAGCCAGTAGTGTAAATTTTAGTATTATTTTTTTCATGATCTTTTTCGTTTAAACTTTAGGTTTTTTAATTGGGGAATGAAAAGCCGCCTTTAGGCGAGGACTTTAATGTTGCCTATCAAACGATAGGCAACATTAGGTCAAAACTTAACAGTCCTATAAATTTTTAATAGAGTAAAATTCCACCAGTGTGGATTTTCAAATATTCAGAGGTCTGTTTTACCAGACAAACTAGTAGAACGCTATCGGACGTTCAACCGAGAAATAGACAATTAAACCATTAGAAAAAGGGAAGCCCTTTCCTAGAAGTTTTTAGCATCCTCTCCCGTCCAAGGCATCTTAACAGCTATCTCCTCTGCAATATCTCGTAGCGTTTGCATTTCGGTAGCCCACAAGCCAAAATCACCATCACCAAGCATTCTATCTCTGTAATCTTTGGTCTCGGCACTAGTATAGAATTGAGAATTGGTTACCGGATCTTTTGCAAATTGTAGAGAGTAGACAAAACCCCATCCTTCACCAGTATCGTGGAGGTAACCTCCAAATCCAATACCATTAGGTTTTTCATATTCATTGACTCCTGAATACAAGTAGAAAACAGTTCGGATAATCATGACGTCAGATACTCCTAATTTGATAATGTCAGCTTGTTTTTTCATCTCCTCATAATCGCCTGCTACAATCGCTGCACGACCGACTAAATAAGCATCAAAAATCCGCTGAGCGATACCAGCAAATTCCGGATCATTATCAATTAGTTTAACATATTTATTCAGGAAAAAATCATCTGCTCCGATGGTAGCCATTGGATCTTTGAGGTCTTGACTTAAGGCATAAATGTAACCATAGGCCTGATCCCAAGCAAACTCAAGTTTGGTGCAATTTTTTCCTTCCATCAATGTTCCACTGCTGTTGGCACTCTGTACTGCTGACGAAAGAATTAGATCATTCGATAGCCAGTGATTATTGATCTGGTCCATCATCAAGGCACCATCCAATGTTTTACTGACGACTTGTAGATATTCCATACCGTCTCCGTCAACATAGCGAGTATCGAGAATCTGAGAAATATCATCTACTTGTCCAGATACGCCTCTATCTGCTTTTCGCTGGGAGAAAGGAACGACTTCATCCATCCATATTCTCAGCCATAATTCGATGTCTTTTCTGATGTCTTCTGACTCTTGGTTTCCACCATCAAATAAATCATCAGAAGCGGCAACCATATCTCGGATACTGCCATCGTAATTATTCATGGCAGCAGTAGAGAAAGGATCGTTTTCATTATTCCAAAGGTTCATTACTTCCTCCAGAGTAGCCCCTGGATTGGTCTTGTAAAGGGCATCC
>CAYQRA010000709.1:0-3919 GCA_964419315.1 uncultured Saprospiraceae bacterium
CACCGCTACTTTTTCAGAGGTCGGTACGGGGCTGGGCAATTATGTTTTGGATCAAAGCAATACCGCCAATGGCCGCGTCTATGTTTGGGTTGCCCCCGATCCTCTAACTTGTGAAGCACGAGGTTCTTTTGCGCCGGAAGTTCAATTATTGGCACCGGAGCAAAAACAGTTGTTTACCACTGGACTAGAATACCAATTGACCAAAAATTCCCGAGTAAAAACAGAAGTAGCTTTGAGTAATAAAGATCCCAATCGTTTTTCTAAAATAGATGATCAAGACGATAAGGGAATTGCGGCTTTTACCAGTTATTATTATGAAAAAAAAATCGGTAAAGAAGATAATAAATGGCTGCTAAAAACTTCCTTGAATTATGAATTCGTACAAGATCAATTCGCTGCGCTCAATCCTTATCGGCCAGCAGAATTTAACCGCGACTGGAATCGGAGAACAGTAAGCAATACAAGAACCGATACTTCCAGAGCGCATCAGCATTTATTCTCTTCGAGTATTGGCATTGGGAAAGCGGGGCTAGGAAATTTGAATTATGAATTTGGGACTTTTTTACAAAAAAATCTATACACCGGAACCAGACATAAAGCCAATTTAGATTTTAATAAAAAAGGCTTCAAGGTTTTGGCAAAAACCAGTTTACTCAATACCCAAGAAAACTTTACCAATAGTCGTTTTTTCCGTCCTAATATTGAAGTAGCTCAGGAATTTGAAAAATTAGCAGGGATCACTTTGGGGGTTTATGGAGAAAGGGAGAAAAATGACCGCCGCGATTTACAAACCGATTCACTGCAAGCCAATAGTTTTTATTGGGATTTGTGGCGAGCTTTTATCAGAACTAGAGAAAGTGAAAAAGTAAATCTAGAACTTTCCTATGGTCAACGCTATGATTATGCGCCAAAAGCGAAGGAATTTGTTCAAAACACTTTAGCAAAAGATTTGCTACTCAAAGGTTTTTGGAAACAAAATAAAATCTCTCGTTTGAATTGGACCTTTAATTATCGGCAACTCCAAATCACAGATAGTACGCTGACGTCCCTCGATCCACAAGAAACTTTTTTGGGGCGTCTGGAACATAGCCTAAGATTAAAAAAAGGCTTTCTCATTTCTTCAACCAATTATGAGATCGGAGGTGGCCAAGAACCTTTGATTGAATACCGTTATCTAGAAGTTCCGCGTGGAGAAGGTCTTTATTTTTGGGATCCCGTGACTTCTGATTTTAATGAGGATGGAATTCCTCAAATCAATGAGATTCAAGAAGCTCCTTTCCCCGATCAGGCCAATATTATTAGAGTCACCCTATTTACCAATCAGTTTATTCGCACCAATAATACTACGCTCAATCAAAGTCTGAGGATCGACCCCAAAGCCATTTGGCATCAAAGCCAGGGTTTCAAAAAATTCTTGAGTCGTTTTTCTACTCAATCTTCCTTGTTGATCTCCAGAAAAACCCGAGAAGGAGATGGGGTATCTCCTTGGAATCCTTTTCAAGTCAATATACCCGATTTTGCCTTGGTCGCCTTGAATTATCAAATCAAAAACACCCTCTTTTTCAAACCCAATAGCACCAAGTATAACATGCAGTTGGGACAAAGTCAAGCTCGCACCCGGACGGTGCTCACCACAGGATATCAGCAATTGGAAATAGCGGAGCAATTCTTTAAAGCACGATGGAATAAAAGTCAAAAATTTGGTGCCAATTTGGAGGCCGCTATTGGTAAGCGACAAAATGACTTTCAGTTGTTTGACCAACAGGATTATAATATTAGTTTTTTCCGTTTGATCCCTGCGGTTACCTTTCGACCACAGCCCAACACCTTTCGAATCACCCTAAAATACCATTGGGAGGAAGGGCAAAATCAATTGCTGAATGCCTTAGACCAAGCCAGTCAACATAATTTTTCAATAGAAACAACCTATAATAAAGTCGGAAAAGCAGACTTGCGTTTTCAGTTTACCTTTGCACAGGTCCAATTTGACGGAACCGCCAATACCCCAGTAGAATTGGCTCTCCTGCAAGGCAAAAAAAATGGACAAAACTATGATTGGCTCTTAGGTTTGAGCCGAAATATCTCTCAAAACCTCCTCTTAAGCCTCAATTATAGTGGTAGAAAAACGGGGACTTCCAGAATCGTCCATCTCGGCAGTATGGAGGTTGGAGCTCGTTTTTAAGGCACTAAACACCAGTTTAGGTATAAAAATGGAGGTTTCTAGCGCCTCTTCCCCCTCCTCGGTAAAGGGATTTTTTATTATCAATACCCGACAAAAAAGACAAATGCTTCCCCAAATTTCTTTTAGGAAATGTATCTTTAGGCTTGAAATTGCAATCTTGGATACGCAGATCTTATCTTCTCTTTCCAAGAACTTGCTGTGATAAGAAGTTCTTTAAAAATTACTCACTTGGTTACAAAATGATCTTTAAAGTAATCTTTTCTTCTTTTTTATCGTCCATAGCTCGGCTATGCACTCAAAAAAAGAATCAATATTACTTCAAATCTCTATTTTTCACATCAAGCAGTAATCCTTAAACAACTTCAAAGTAAAAAATTTTCTCCTTCTGAACTTAAACTGTATTTAGTATGCGAAATTTTACCCTATTCCTGCTGGCTCTTTTGCTCAGCACCTTTGTATCTGCCCAAAGCAACGCTGGCATTTGGGAAAGTATTGACGAAAGTCAAATACAATTGGCCGAAGGTATTCAGACTGGTACTCTGCCACAGAAATACCATATCTTCCAATTGGAGTTAGAGCAGATGCGAGATCAACTTTATCGGGCACCTATCAAAGGAAAGAAAGCCTCCAAAAAAGCGGTAGCCATTGATCTACCATTGGCGACCGGAAAAATCATGACTTTTTTGATCGAAGAAGAATCTGTGATGATGCCAAAGCTACAAGCTAAGTATCATTATATCCGTTCTTATAATGGGGTAGCAAAAGACAATCCTGCTTATACCGTAAGAGTGGATATCAATACCTTAGGCTTTTCTGCACGGATCCGTACTCCCCAAGGCTTGATGTACATTGCGCCTTATGCCAAGCAACAAGACCAATATTACATGAGCTTTTTTAGAAAAGATTATGTAGTGGAGGGATATACGACCAAAAGTTGTGGAGTACAAGGTGGTGGGGTTATTGACCCTGAAAATCCAATTAATGCAGCGGAGATTGCTCCACACTTAGAAAATTCAGAACCATTCCTACAAGCCAAAGTAAATGGTACGGTTACTCATAGAACTTATCGCTTGGCGATTGCTTCTAGTGCTCAACATACTTTAGAAATCAATAATGGTACGGGAACCGTAGCCGACATGATGTCTAGGATCGCTATTGCGACCAATATTCTTAATGAAGTCTATCAAAGAGAATTGGCCGTTTCGTTTCTACTTATTGAAGACAATGATAAATTGATTCAAACAGATGTCAATGATCAGCCTTATGAGAATGTTGATGTATCGAGTGACATGTTAACCGAAAACCAAGCAGCCTTAGAAGATATTATCGGCTTAGATGCATTTGACATTGGGCATGTTTTTACCGTTGAATGTTCAGATGGTAATTTAGGAGTTGCAGCTTTTCAATCTTTGTGTAATGACAATACCAAAGGTCGAGGGGTAACCTGTGGTTATACGGATGATATCTCTTTGATGGTTATGGAAACCATGTTGCATGAAGTAGGTCACCAATTTGGTGCTTCTCATACTTGGGATTTCTGTAATGAAATTGACAATGATAATCGAGAGGCTCTCACGGCTTATGAGCCAATGGGAGGAACGACCATCATGTCTTATGCAGGTGTATGTGGCTTTAACCTTGAGCCTCGGAATGACATTTACTTCCATACCGGAACCCTTATTCAAGTAAATACCTTTATGGAAGGAGCAGGTGGAACTTGTGCAAGCGACGGATCAG
>CAYQRA010000710.1:0-3919 GCA_964419315.1 uncultured Saprospiraceae bacterium
TTGAAAAGTTCTAAGTTTCATCATAATTTTGGTGTTTTACGTTTATTTCAAAATGACAGCAACCTTGGTTTATTGCACTAAACCGGGGTTGCTTTTTGTGAGAGTAAATAGTTTTGTTTTAGGTCATATATTAATTTGATTTTTGGTGAGGGAAATGGGTTACTTTTTGCTATTAGTGGATCAAAGTGATGTTCTTCTAATTAAAGTAGTGACAATGACTTCTTGGCTTTTTTCTCGTTTTAAGACAAATTCAGCGGCTTTCTGAGCCATGAGGACGAAATCGGTAGAGATCGTAGTAATACCGCCCATTACAAACTCTTTAATGGTACTTTCGTTAAAGGATAAGATGCCAATATCCCTGCCTATCTCTAGATTTTTATGTTTGCAATCCTTGAGTAATTCCCAAAGATCATTATCGTTTTGGATGAAATAACAATTGCCTTTACAGACTGAATTGGGTTCATAATAGTTTTTCACCTCGCTATTCAGTTGATTATCTTCAATATAGTTCTCAAAGGCTCGGAGTACTTCTATTGGATTATCGTTTTTAGGGCGAAAGAAAAGAACGCAATTTTTGAATGTGCGGATGGTTTCATTGAGTCCATTTAGTACAGAATACAAGGATTGTCTAAATTCTTGGGTGATATGAGAATATTCTGAACCTAGGTTTAGGTATCGGTCAATCAGCAGCAGCTTGTTAGCAGGGATGGATTTTAGTAATTTTCTGGATTTTTCGTTTTGTATTGGGGCAACTACGTACATTCCGTATTTATCGGAGACATTGGAAAAGATCGATTCAAAAACAGACATATTGCTGTGATGGAAAAAGACATCCAGTTGGATATTTTTACCTAAAGAGGCTCGAAAACTGTTGTAAAATTCTTCTTGGAAAGTATGAAAGGCGTATAGAATTAACGCAACTTTGATGGTTTGATCGGTAGCTTCATTGGCGATATAATAGCCCAATCTATTTTTGGATTCGACGATCCCTCGATCTTTAAGGTCTGTATAAGCTTTTACAATGGTTTTTCGGGCAAAGCCAAGCTCTTTGACCATCTTATTTACAGAAGGCAACATACTACCCTTAACTATAATTCTTTCCTCAATGGCATTAATTATACCATTGACCAATTGCTCGTGTTTGGTCAAGTGATTGAATTCTTCTAGTTCCTGAATTTTCTTAAAAATAGCGGTCATACTCAAAGTTAAAGCCCTAAAGATTATTGGAAATCTGTGCTACTCTATGCTACTCACATGCAAGAAAAGAAATAATATTGAAACCAAGAAGAATTTACCTAAGAAAAAACTAAAGAAAAGAAAATAGTGGATTAAAATTTTGCAAACAACATCCTTTGCAAAATAAAAATGCTTATAAAGAAAGTGTAATATTTACAGTATCTAGTTAAAATAGAAGCAAATACAATTTTTGAGGAGCCATTTTTGAGATCGGAAGGAGGAGAAACAGATAGCGCGCACAAAAAAAAGGCAGACCGATTGGTCTGCCTTTTTATCTTCTTTAAAGCTTTAACTTTTACTTGAAGAAAGAGGTTTCAATTACCTCCTGATTATTTATCTTTTCGATCCGAGCTTTAAACTCATTCGAAGTTGCTAAATCATCTTTCTTAGCAAAGATTTCTTTGAGAGCAATCAAAGTTCCCATGTCATTCGGCTCAATTTTTTCAGCATCTTTGAAGTAGGGTAATGCCTTGTCAAACATTGCATACACTTCTTTTTGCTTGGCATTGTATTTTTGCGTTCCAGATTTTGAAAGATCACTTTCCAAATCTACCAATTCTTTTGTCAAAACGGCTGCTTTATTATAGTAGATTACACCGATATTATACATCGCAGTATAGTTGGTTGGATCTTTAGCAAGCGACTGTTCGAAATAATTCATGGCCAACTCTTTATACTCTTGTGCTTTTACAGCATTCCCTGCCTCTACCTCTTTGTTGCCCAATTCATCATAAACCTGACCTAGCGTAGTGATAAAAGAAATATTGTCTGGATCTTTTTCGATACCTGCTTTCAATTTACCAGTTAAGGCTTCTAATTTGCCATTATTCAAGTAATAATTGATCTCCGTAACCAATAAGCCTTGATCATCAGGGAAAAGCTCTCTTCCCTTCTCTAAGATGGTTAATGCTTCTGCTTCGTCTTTTTCCAGCTTACCTTTAAATAAGCCATCGTAGATTGCAGGTTCAGGGTAGTTAATATCGTACAATTGCTGGAAAAGAGCTAGAGAAGCTTCTTGATCGCCTGCTAAAGAAGCACAGATTGCGGTAGAATAAACTTGTTGATTATATTCCTCATCCGTTGGTAAGAAATCATCAACACCATTCTCTTTCAATACTTTCCTAGCATTCATTCCAGCATTAAAAGAGTCATAAGAACTTTTAAAATCCTGTGCTTCGTAGAAATAACCACCGTAATTGAGTAGGTAGCTAGCGGTTTCTAATAAAAAGCCAGACAACTTGCTTTTTTGCCATTTTTTTGCAGCCACTTTCAAACCTTCTACGGAAGCAGTATAAGCTTCCATCGCAGGATTATCAGATACTGCTGGTACAGAAGTTGGATCCAAAAATCTTTTGCTGATGTAACCTCTAGAAGTTTGGTTATAGATATCAGCTTTGGTTTCCCACAATTTATAAACATCTTTCTCAGACAATTCGCCTACTCCAGCAGCAGCGATTTCAATATTTTGCCTAGCTGTTTCCAATTCTTTGGCAACAACCTCTTGGTCAGTAGCGATGTTAGCGGTGGATAGTGCTTTTTTAGCCTTTTTTAAAGCGGTTGCTGCATCTTGCGCGGTCATTGCCCCGGTGAAAAGGAAAAGGGCAATTAGAGGGAGCATTACTTTTTTCATATTATTCTTTTTGAGTTAAAATTTAAGTTTTGATGTAGTTTGATCGTGTATTAAAATGGTTTAATTTTCGTTAGTTTAAATCAACCTTTATAAGGACGTCTAGAGTGCAAAGAAAAACGTTTGCCTAACGTTAAAGACTTGCTGATTTATGTTAAAAAACGTTAAGTCTAGTTGTTTTAGGCCTTATCAAAGGCTATTTTCTATTCCTCCTCTTCTTTTTTATTTGCTGAATTGTCTTCAGGAGCATTAGCGGTAGGGTTCTCTTGGCCCGTATCAGCACTTGCATCAACTTCGCCACCTTCCTCATTTTGATTGTTCTCTTCGCTAGAATCTTCCGAGAATACTACTGCAACGTCTGCAATTTCATCATTCTTTTCTAGCTTAATCAATCGTACCCCTTGCGTCGCTCTCCCCATTACTCGCATATCTTTAGCAGACATTCTAATAATAATTCCAGATTTGTTGGTGATCATCAAATCATCCTCATCTTTAATTTGCTTTAAAGCAATCAAAGCACCTGTTTTATCAGTTACCTGCAAGGTCTTAACTCCTTTTCCTCCGCGATTGGTCACTCGATAATCTTCGAGTGCAGAACGTTTTCCATTCCCTTTTTCAGAAACGACTAAGATGGAAACCTCCGGATCATTGGGGTCGATAGTGACCATTCCAACTACAGAATCGCCATTCTCTTTATCTAAAGTGATGCCGCGAACTCCAGCAGCAGATCGTCCCATGGAGCGTACTTTCTCTTCGGGGAAACGTATTGCTCTACCCATTCTGTTAGCAATCAAAATCTCATTACTACCATTGGTTAGCTTAACTTCTAGCAGTTGATCCCCTTCGTTGATCGTAATGGCATTGATACCATTGGATCTAACTCTAGAGAAAGCTTCTACTTTAGTCTTCTTAATCAATCCGTTTTTGGTACAGAATACCAAGTAGTTATTTTCTAAAAATTCTTGATCTTTCAAAGATTTGACCACCAAATAAGCTCGAACTTTATCTTCTTTTGGAATATTGAGTAGGTTTTGAATAACTCGTCCACTAGAATTT
>CAYQRA010000711.1:0-3907 GCA_964419315.1 uncultured Saprospiraceae bacterium
CACGCCATCGGATAGGCGCACCAACAGCAATAATATCTGGGTCACTACTCGCTGGAAAAATGAGTGGTCCATTGGAATTTCCTGCGGCAAAAACCATGATCGTTCCAAGGCCACCTCTACCATTATTAAGCGCATTGGTAATCGCATTGCTGATCAAGGAACTTGTCAAACCATTATGTCCCCAAGAATTGCTAATGACGTCTGCGCCATTCATCCAAGCCCAGTTGATTCCATTGGCGAGTTCTTGTTGAGCGGTAGCATTTAGTAAAAGGGGAGTACTGACACTCATCAGTTGTAACTTTGGAGCAATTCCGGATACGCCAGTATTGTTGTCTTGAATCGCTCCTACAATTCCTGCACAAGGAGTTCCGTGGTCACCCAAAACACTGGCGGGCGAAGTGCCCGTCACGGTATTAAACCCGACGCCGAAAGTATTGCCTTGCAAGTCAGGGTGATTCATTTCAAAACCTTGATCCAGTATTGCGACTACTATATCACGGGAACCCTGAGCAATATCCCAAGCAGCACAAGCATTGACATCGACACCAGGAATGCCTCCATTTTGAGCGGTATTGTTCCATCCCCATTGATTAGGGAAAAGCGGATCATTGATACAGAGTGCAAAATCATCAACCATTATTGCCGGTTCAGAGAACTCAAACAAACCAGTCTCATAAAAAGTATTGGCAACTTGCAGGGTAGTATTGGGAGAAGTCCCTACACATTTCAAAGTATACCACAATGGCATAAATTTGTTTTGACCAACAATAAGTGTTGCATTTTTGCGACTTTCTCTTTCCAGTATTTCTAGGTCTTTCTCCTGCTTTAGTTTTACATAAAAGTATTGAGATACACCGATTCTATCGCCGTCTTGATTGGTGAAAAATGGCGAACACCAATCGACTGCAGTATTGGATTTTAAAGTTTGAGCGTACTTCATATAAGCCTCCTTAGAACGAGGTTCTTTCAGTTTTACTTCCGCCCAATGACCTGCTTTCTGGCTCTTTTTAATTAAGGGCCTTAAAGTCTGAGCGGTGAAATCATTTACGAATTGTAAAACTTCAATATCCTTTCCGAGGGCTGCGGTCAATTGTGTTGCATTGGAAATACTTCTATTTACAGCGACATAATAATGATCTTTGTAGGGTTTTAAATTGGTCGTTTCTGCTCCAATGTAGTAATAGTGTTCCTTATCAATCATCAGGCTACTTTGTTGAGCCATGAGACTAAATGTGCAGAGTAAGAAAAAGCTAATTCCAAGTATAGTTTTTGGAATAGGGCGGGGTACTTTTGTTTTTAGGTTCATAATAATTGATTAAGAGATCTTAACTGTAGCGTAAAGCCATTAAGCTCTAGCCCCAGCGTAAGAACTTTGGGTGAAATGAAAGTTAAAATGAGTATAAGTCAGAAACTTATAGAAAGGGTACTGTACAGTAGTATTTATTCTGGTTAAGTAGTGTACGGAATTACTCTCAATTTATTTTTTTGAGATTTTGATAAAATTTCACATTAATTACTTTGTGAATCTTCGATTTCCTTAGCAGTCAATCATTTAGCAATTTTATCAAAATCAAATAAATTAAGATTAATTTTATTCCGTCACTTACTTAATGTTGTATCAAGAGTTTGTTCGTTTTGATAATAATTCCATTTACTTTTATAGAGACATAATAGAGGCCATTACCTGCTTCAGAAAGGTCGACTGGCAGCCTCAAATTTTCGGAAGAATTAATTTCGTATTGCTGCTGTTGAATTGACCTGCCGGTATAGTCCATGATGATCAATTCTATATTAGCACTAGACTCTACAGCACTTATTTCCAAATAGCTTTTTCCCGTCGATGGATTTGGGACAAATGTTTGGATAGCACTAAGGAGTGATTCATTGACCTGTTTCTTTTTCTTTTCTGGTTCTTCCTCCACCTCTGCTCCGTTTTGTATTTTACTACAAAGCCATCCAAATCTCAGGTAGCCAATAAAACACCATTGTGTAGCAGTTTCTTCCAGCCCATCTTCATTAATCAATTTCGCCTTACAGCTAGGATAACCAGGGAAGGTGCAATCAGTTTCGCAGATACTAAAACCGAAGTGAATTTCCAGAAATTTTTTAGTCGCCTCTTCGCTAGTTGGATAATCCGTTTTAGAATAACAATGTGGAGTATCCAATTCGTAAGTAAATATCTGGGCATAAGGACTTTGAGCAAAAGTGGGATTGGCCAAAGAAAGAACAAACAGAAAGGAAAAAGAAATTATATTTTTCATGATAATAAAATTTAATAATTGCCTTGATTAAAGATCGTTAGAATATTCAGAGATATCCCATTACGATTTTCAGAAAATTTCTTAAGAATTTCGAGAAAAAATTACTAGAATTTTTCCTAGCTTCTTACAGAATATTTTTATCGACGATTACGATTTCCAGATTCCCATAACATTGAGAAGCGCATTTGGTAGAAAGCGTAGCAATCATATAGATGCGATACCGAACAGTACCGGCAGAAAAATTAAGCCCATTATAAACTTCTGGGCCGTGTGTAGAAACAAAGGATAGTCCTTCTGGATTGAGGTAATCCATAGCACCAACCAAGACCATATTGCCAAAGGTATTTGCTAAATTGTCAAAACGTAAAGCCAAATCTCCTGATACTTCAAAAAGCCTCAATCCGGGAAGAGGAACCGTATCGGGTAGGTATCTATAAAGTCTATTATTAAAAGGAATAGAAAAGAAATGATACAATTCCATAACGGAAGGAATCGCTGCCGCTCCAAAGGAATGGAGAAGTAGAGAGTCTCTTACCTCTTGTGCTATTGCATGGCGATTATCTATACTCAGTTCGAAGATCATTGCCTCATTGGGCTGTGCAGATAGCCCATAAGATAGGAAGAGGAGATAGTAGAATAATAGCGTTCTTTTAAATAGATTTTTCATATTAGATCTGGTTTATGGTTGATTAAAATTATTTTATTGCTGATAATCCATCAATTCTATACAAAATCACTTATTTTTCCTTACAATCCGATTACACATTTTTAGTTTTTTCTGTCTTTTTCAACCTTTTTTTGATCATGTTTCAAACTAAATTAATAAAGCTTTTAAGGAATTTTGATAAAAAAGAACTGATTCAGCTAGGAAATTTTTTGGAATCTCCTTTTTTCTTTCCAGGTCGAAAAGAAGAACGATTGATTATTTTGTACAATTATCTCAAACGATTTCATCCATTATTTGAGCACAAAAAATTAGCTAAAGAGAAAGTCTTCGAAGTCGTCTTTCCGGAGAAACCTTACAAGGAAAAACAATTACAACAGCTCATGACTCGATTTAATAAAGCCTTGGAGCGTTTTATTGTACAGACCTATCAAAGTCAGAATTTTGGTTTTCCACCTCCTTCACTTGCGCTGGCAACTTTTTACCGTAAAAAAAATCTTTTGTCTTATTTTAAGAAACTGCACGAGAAAGAAATGGGCCGCCAGGCCCAACAAAAGTCCAAGGATATTAATCACTTTTGGGTCGATTTTTTGTTGGCCAAAAGTCTAACCGAGCAGCAGAGTTTGTTCAATATTCGAAAGTCTGATTTGAATTTGCCACAAACGCTTTCCCGACTCGACTATTTTTTTCTGGCAACCAATTTGGAATCCGCCTGTGTTTTGCTTGACCAACAAAAACATCATGCTCCTATCTCTACCAATGGAGCTTTGAAAACGATCAAAACTCTCCAACCTTTATTAGACGACGGCTATTGTCGAGACGAACCCTTGATCGACCTCTTGTACCGGACCTATCATTTGCTAATGAATGAAGTATCCCTGCGAGAATTTCATGAATTGAAAAAAGTTTATGATCAAAATGCGATGGAGATTGGTTTTGATCAAAGACAAATGATCTATTTAATCCTTCGAAATTTTTCTAC
>CAYQRA010000712.1:0-3905 GCA_964419315.1 uncultured Saprospiraceae bacterium
ATAAGGGTTCGCTCTTTGCTACTTGTGGTTCCTGAATGGTACTTTCAGCCATTATAATTCTTTTTTATTTGATTCCTTGACTGTTTCCGTTTTGGATACAATCAAAAAGTTTTTTCTATTAATAAAAGTAAGTTCAACTCATTGGTAGTTGAACCCCATCTTATTGCCAGTCGATTTTTCTTTGATGTAAGGCAAATAATATCCGATTCCGCGTTCCAGCATCTCGGCTACTCCGTCTGCAGTGACAGTGGCGCCAGACAAGCCATCTACGGCATGTATATCATTAGGTTTTGCACCACCTTTTACCACATCAACCGAAACGAAGTTTCCATCCGCATCAAAAATTTTCTCTCCAGCAAACTGATTATAAAAAGCAGCATTGTCTTTGATTTCTGCTCCCAAACCAGGGGTTTCTCCTTTGTGGTCAAAAGCAGCACCAGCAACAGTATTGAAATCACTTTTCAAAGCAACATTGGCCCAGATATCATCCCAAAGTCCACTCCCTCTAACCGAAAGAATGTAAAATTGGCCTTTGTCTGAGTTAAAGATAAAGAGCGGCAAGATGCGCTCTGCTTCCGGCTTCTTTTTTTCTTTAGCCATATCGATATCTTCGGCACGGCCGCCTTTATAACCAGAGTTAGCAACATCTTCTGCTGTCAATTGATTGCCATCCATATCCAGCGCCAACTGTTTTACTTGTTGGTCAAAAATAGCCAATACATCATCATCCGGCATGGTCTTAGGGTCCACTCCACCGAGTTCACTTTTGACCGCCATGAGGATACTGCGTTTGTTAAAAATGGCTTCATTCTTTTTGGAAGCTTCTTTCCACAGGGAAGACAAGCCAGCCAAGACCACGGCAACAATAACTGTCATGGTCAATACAAATCCGAGAACGTAATTAGTACTATGCACGTTTTAATCTTTTTGAGATGTTAGATTCTAAGACATAATGATCAATCAATGGAGCAAAGACATTCATAAATAGAATGGCGAGCATCCAACCTTCTGGGTATGCTGGGTTTAAGACCCGAATAATCATACCGACGGCACCTATTAATAATCCATAAACCCATTTTCCACGATTGGTAGACGCGGCAGTTACTGGATCGGTAGCCATAAAAGCCATTGCAAAGAAGAAGCTTCCCATGTAAAATTGGTAATACCAAGGCACTTCCATAAAGGCGTTTCCACCCCATAAATTAAGTCCCATTGCCATAATAGCTGCTCCGATAAACATACTTAGCATGATTCTCCAAGAAGCAATTCCTGTACTAATCAAGATAAATACACCTAAAAATATAGCAGGCTTTGAAGTTTCCCCAATAGAACCCGGAATGGTTCCCCAAAACATTTGGGAAGGGGTATAATGGGTCGTAACGGCATCCCAGCCCCCTTTGGCCGCAAGGCCCATTGGGGTTGCTCCGGTCCAACCATCGACGACCCGCGAAGCGGGATCAAAGGTCGACCATCCACAGGCCTCAAAGAGCCAATTGGAGAAACCGGTGTGCCACCAGCTATAATTAGCAACTCCGTCCGCTACACCAGATACCCAAACTTCATCACCAGAGATGGTGGTTGGATAAGCGAAGAAGACGAAGACTCTACAAAGCAGCGCAATATTTAAGATATTCATGCCTGTTCCGCCAAAAGCTTCCTTACCAACAATTACTGCAAATGCTACTGCAATTACTAAAATCCAAATCGGTAAATCAGGAGGCATAATTAAAGGAATCAAAGCTCCAGACACCAAGAATCCTTCTTCAATAGCATGCCCATTTTTGGCAGCATACCAGAATTCAATTCCCAATCCAACCAAATTGGCTACCACAAATAAGGGTAATAATTTGATCAGGCCATACATGATTTTCAGATGAAATCCATCTAATAAACCCGTATGTTCACCGAGAGCGATAAAATGTTGATGTCCAATATTCCAGGTACCAAAGACATAGCATAATTGCATCGCCAAAACCACAAAAACCATAGTCCGTTTGAGATCCATACCATCACGGATATGTACCCCTTTGGAGGTTACAGAATTGGGAGCATATGCAAAAGTGAAGAATCCGTCATACAAGGTGTGTAAGAAGGGAGACGTCTTTTTGTCTGGTTCAATCTTTTTGAAAAAATCTATTAAAGCCATATTATTGAGGTCGTGTGAACTTCTTTATTTAAAAAAAATGGTTCTAACTCTGTAAACGCATCGTTTCCAATCCTTCTCTTAGAAGAGATTGCAAAGGCTGTTTTGAAGTACAAACAAATTCGCAAAGTGCTAAATCCTCTTCGCTCAGTTCGTATAAGCCCAAACCTTCCATACGTTCAAAGTCATTCGCCAAGATTGCCTTCATCAAATGTTGTGGATAAATATCCATTGGCAATACACTTTCATATTGTCCGGTCACCACAAAGGCACGCTTTTCACCGTGTGTATTGGTATTGGCTTTAAACTTAGCATCCTTAAATATCACGTTAGTTGGATAAGTTTTGGAGATACTAGGACGCGAAGTCGTAGGTACCAACCAGCCAAACATTTCATAATAGTCTCCTTCTTCAATAGAAGTCACTTGATCGGCATAAAAATCAAGGAAACCATCCTCAGCTTTTTTGTGGCCACTCAATAGGTCGCCAGAAACAAGTCTTACATTCTCTCCAATAACTTCTTCTTTTACAAGATCAGAAATTTTGACCCCTTGATAAGTATTGAGATAACGAGGAGCCTTAAATTCAGCACCTGCCAAAGCGACTACTCGCGAAGCATCATAGCGGTTTTCTGAAAATATTTTTCCTAAGGTAATGACTTCTTGTACGCCCAAAACCCAAACTTTATCGGAAGCATTGATTGGATCGGTATGGTGAATTTGTACACCAACGTTACCACTTGGGTGTGCGCCGTGGAACCAGTTGTGCTGTACGCCTTTTGCTTCAACAAAAGCAGCATTTGGTTTTTCTCCATTGGCATTTAATCCAAGATGTACCGTTCCTTCCGTCAATTTATTGAGCACATCCAGACCTTTTTGAAAAGCCGCTCCTTTTCCTTCTATTACAAAGTCAAGATCTGGAGCGAGAGGTGCCGTATCGAATGTGGAAATAAAAATAGCTTTTGGCAGGTCACCAGGAGCAGGAACGAGATCGAAAGGACGCTGACGAATCAAAGGCCATCCACCAGTATCTAGTAGGTGTTTGACCAAATCTTCGCGACTTCCATTTTCCAGATCGAAAGCAGGGAGGCTGCGGTATTTCAATTCTTTATCTGCTAAGATTACGACTTGAGCAATAGATCGCTTTGCTCCGCGGTCAATACTAATCACTTCTCCACTAACGGGAGCGACGTATTGGATCTCGGGTCGTTTTTTATCGAAAAATATCGGATCACCAGCTTTCACCTCGTCTCCTATCGCAGGAATTACTTTAGGAATTGGCGACATGCCAACAAAGTTGGGTGGCTGAATGGCAAAGGTATTTCCCTTTATTTCAGCATCAAGTGATTTGGCCGCTTCTCCTTCTAATAGGATATCATGACCTTTTTTTAATACAGTATAAGTTCCATCTCCGATAAAGCTAGGCTTATCAGGACTAAACATTTCTGAGAATTGTGGAAAAATGGAGTAATTGTTTCCACTTTTATCAGCGCCAGTTTCTTTGGCCTCAATTCGCATTAGATTATCTGCCACTTGTAGAATGACTCCTAGGAAAATAATTCCGGCTATAACAGCTAGGGAGACAAAAAGTACATTGGAAGAACCTCCTGCACTGGACTGTGCAGATGCGGATAGGGCGATTGTCAGAAAGAAAACTAGGAACAGTAGTTTGGTGATTCCGCTCTTCAAGACTATCTTAGTTTAAATTTATTAATAAGATGTTAAAATTCACCGCAAAGATATAAAGGTTTTCCATTTATTCTT
>CAYQRA010000713.1:0-3904 GCA_964419315.1 uncultured Saprospiraceae bacterium
GTTTTGAAGTAAATGGAAAACCCAAGAGAGGACTTTATTTTTTAAACTGCACTACCCCGCGTTGAAAAAATAAGTCCGACGTTTTTCATTTCCTTCAAATGCCGAACGACTTAAAAAGGAGGAGGTTTTGAAGTAAATGGAAAACCCAAGAGAGGACTTTATTTTTTAAACTGCACTACTAGGTACCGCCCAAAAGAGACTTGTAATTTTAATTATAGAGAAGAGGAAAGTACTTTTTAGTTGACAACAAAGATTTAATGACTTGCAAATCTGTTCTTTGTTAAGACTATAAAAGACTTCCTCTTTTTTTAGGAATGAAAAAAAGAGGCCCTAAATGAATTCATGTGGTCAAAAATATTTAAAGTCCTTTAAAGAGGAATAGCTAGAATTTTGGTTGCCCGCAGATTGCGCAGATTTTCGCAGAAAATAAAGCAATCATTCTGCGGAATCAGTGAGATCTGCGGGACACCCTTTTTAATTTTATTTTCTCTTTGAATATTGAACCAAATGAAATCACTTTGAACCAAAAAAGATACTAAAAAAAGAAATCCCGAATTTTGGACTTTCCAAAATTCGGGATACTTAAAGTTATTAAAAAACAATTGCTTTATTTCAAGCCAAAAGTTTTCTTGATTTTTTTGACCATGTCCAATTTCTCCCAAGTGAAAGTCTCTACAGATTTTTTCTTAGATTTTCCATTCACTCCAATCATTACGGTTTTCTTACCCGGCTTACGTCCCATATGTCCGTAAGCAGCCGTTTCAGAGAAGATTGGATTTTTCAAACCAAAACGTTTTACGATTGCGGCAGGGCGCATATCGAACAAGCCTTCTAGTTTTCTAGACAATTCACCATCGTTCATATCTACTTTAGAAGTACCGTAGGTGTTGAGGTAAAGTCCAACTGGTTTTGCTACACCGATAGCGTAAGCAACTTGTACCAAACACTGATCTGCTAAACCAGCAGCTACGATATTCTTGGCCATGTGACGAGTTGCATAAGCCGCAGAGCGGTCCACTTTAGAAGAATCTTTTCCAGAGAAAGCACCTCCACCGTGGGCTCCTTTTCCACCGTAAGTATCAACGATGATTTTACGTCCAGTCAAACCAGTATCACCGTGTGGTCCACCGATTACGAATTTACCCGTTGGGTTGACGTAAAGCGTATATTTACTTTTGAATAATTTGCGTGCTTTTGCAGGCAATTTTTTCATTACTCTTGGGATCAAGATTTTTTCAACATCCGTCTTGATTTTGGCCAACATTTTTTTCTCTGAATCAAAGTCATCGTGCTGAGTAGAAACAACGATTGCATCAATGCGCAAAGGTTGGTTATCATCACCATATTCGATGGTTACTTGTGATTTAGAATCTGGGCGAAGGTATTTCATCAATCGGCCACCTTTACGGATTGCAGCCAATTCTTCTAAAAGAAGGTGAGAAATTTCCAATGGCAAAGGCATGTAGTTGGTCGTTTCGTTGGTGGCATATCCAAACATCATTCCTTGGTCACCAGCACCTTGCTCTTCTGCTTTTTTACCTACATCAACTCCTTGAGCGATATCGGCAGATTGCTCGTGAATAGCAGACATTACTCCACAAGAGTCTGCATCAAATTGATACTCAGATTTGGTATAACCAATTCGTTTGATAACTTCTCTAACAGTACTTTGAACGTCCACATAAGCTTTAGAACGGACTTCTCCAGAAACAACGGCAAGGCCAGTCGTAACCAAAGTTTCACAAGCTACTTTTGAATTGGGGTCTTGAGTAAGGAAAGCATCAAGGATAGCGTCAGAAATTTGATCGGCAACTTTATCAGGATGTCCTTCAGATACAGATTCGGATGTGAATAAATACGGCATTTGTTTGCAGTTTTTTTTATTTTAATAGTAGGATTATTTATAATATCGAAAAGCTTCATTAATAGAGCGTTCCAAAATTTTGCACAAAGTTAGGCTTTCTTCTTGATATAGTAAATGTTTTTGCAAAAAAGTAGTGCCTAGGAAGATTTTATCCCTTAATAAATGGCTTTTTAGAAGAGTAATCATTAGGAATAATATGCCAAATTTGAGTAAGAGCCAATCAAAGCGAATGCGCTATGCCCGCTAATTTTGAACAAAAGTAAAATGCTTACAGCGATTTATTTTTGTGCTATTTTTTGAGTTTTACTTAATCGTACAACTTATCATTTGAATCGGTTTTTTTTCCGGATGCTCTTGCAGGATAAAACCTTCGAGTTGATCGCCGATTTGTACGGACCCAACTCCCGCAGGAGTGCCGGTGTACAATAAATCTCCCTGATGCAATTTGAAATAGCGAGAAACGTCTGCAATCAGTCGATCAAATGAAAAAAGTAAATCTCTAGTGTGCCCTCTTTGTACTTCTTCGCCATTTTTAGTTAGAAAAAATTCTACCCCATCTGGACCGAGTACATTGGCTTTAGGAATAAATTCACTAATGCCTGCGGAGCCATCAAATCCTTTGGCCTTTTCCCAAGGATGTCCTTTCTCTTTTAATTGGTTTTGTAGGTCACGCGCTGTAAAATCTATTCCAAAAGCAATCTGTGAATAGTATTTTGACGCAAATTCCTCTTCTACATGCCGACCATTGCGATCAATTTTTAAAACAATCTCTGCCTCATAATGCAGATTTTTAGTGAACGCTGGGTAATAGAGTGGTTTATTGTTTACGAGTAATGCGGAAGAGGGTTTCATAAAAACCAAAGGCTCTTTAGGAATTGGGTTGTTTAATTCCTTGGCATGATCTGCATAATTTCTTCCGATGCAAATGATTTTCATAGGTCAAACTGGTTTTAGCTTTACTAAACCTTCAAGGTGTAGTAAAGCTATTAATACTTAAAATTTAGAATCGAACATTGGAAAGTCCAGTCAATTCTTTGACCTCCTTTATCGTTTCTTGCGCTCTCTTGCGAATTTCAGCAGAAGAGGCTTTGATTTGATTTTTGACGTCCTTTTTATTGGCCAATAAGGCTTGCTTATTTTGTACAAATGCCTGATTCAATTCTACCAATGCTTCCGCAACGACTTCTTTTAATTCAGAATATTTTAAAGTGCCTGCATCGTAATCTGTTTTGAGACTGGTAATGGCCTCTGTTTTTCCACAAGCTTTTAATAATTCAAAAAGATTCTTTACGCCATCGCTCATCTCTCCCGCAGGAGTGTCGCCCGTATCGGTAACCGCAGAGCGCACTTGCTTGCGGATTCTCGCTTCTTCTCCAAAGACACTAATGTGGTGTTTGGCGCCAGCACTTTTACTCATCTTGCGAGAAGGATCAGCCGTAGAGTTGATCTTCGGTGTTTCGGAATACAATGATTCTGGTAGGATGAAATATTCTTTTCCGACTTGATTATTAAAACGCTGCGCAATATTTCTAGACAATTCCAAATGTTGTTCTTGGTCTTTTCCTACGGGTACATAATCCGCTCGATAGATCAAAATATCTGCCGCCTGCAAAGCTGGGTAGGAGAGCAAGCCTGCCGAAATAAATCCACCCGCACTGCTTTCTGATTGGCCACCCTTGTCTTTAAATTGTGTCATACGCGTAAGCTGGCCATAAGAACAAAAGCAATTGAAAATCCAATTTAGTTCGGTATGTTCGGGAACCAAAGATTGAATGAAAAGATTCTTTGGCTCGATACCTGTAGCCATGAGGTTAAACAAAATCTCCCAAGTGTTCTCTCGCAATTTTTTAGGATTATAGGGCATCGTCATCGCGTGATAATCGACTACCCCGTAAATACAATCGTATTTTTCTTGGAGGTCTACCCAGTTTTTTACGGCACCAAAATAATTGCCAAAATGCATGTCACCAGTTGGTTGGATACAGGAGAGTACTTGCTTTCTTTTTTCCATGATAAATTTTGTATTGCTATTTTGAAAAA
>CAYQRA010000714.1:0-3895 GCA_964419315.1 uncultured Saprospiraceae bacterium
AAATTGTAGGAGAAAATTCACGAGACAATGACTTGGTGGTGAATGTAATTAAAACCAAGAAGCTAACCAATATGCGTTCTTCTGGAGCAGATGATAAAGTAAAACTAGCTCCGCCGATTTTGATGTCTTTAGAACAATTTATGGAATACATCGATGAAGATGAATATGTAGAAATCACTCCAAAGACGATTCGTCTACGGAAGATTTATTTGAAAGAGCATGAGCGTAAGCGTTCTGCCAATGCTGGATTAAAAGTGTAATTTTTGGCACCTCGAATAACGTTGAAAAAATAAGTCCGACGTTTTTCATTTAGTTTAAATACTTAACGACTTGAAAAGGAGGAAGTTTTAAAGTAAATGGAAAACTCAAAAGAGGACTTTATTTTTTAAACAGCACCTAAGGTAAAAGGAGCCCAAATGATCGAAAGATTGTTTGGGCTTTTTTGTTTTTCTTTTCGCTGGACTCTCACACGAGATTTATTTCACTTCATTCAAAAATCTCCGGTATCGGTTTATCAAGGAAGCATTGGTATTTGGAGTCGCTTTTCTTTTTTCATTCTTGTAAAAAATAAGCCTTCCCATTTCTATCTACCAACTTTACGATTCCTTTTCCTCTACTGGCCGTCAACTCTATAAAGGTTAATTCAAGATCGGAAGTGGTAGTCCTTGAATCTACTTTAATTTGGATGACTTCTGCATACATTTGATTATTGATCGTTAAGGAGTCAAACACCGTTTGATTGGTATGTTGGGCTAATAAATTGGCGGCAATTTGGAAACTGTGAATCGGCAGGTATTCCACTTCTTCTCTGGCCTTGATTCTCAATATGATCTCCGCCTCTTGATCCTCGGAAGCTTGCTCAAAGCTTTCTTTTTGCACAAAAGATTGATTCCAGTCAATTCCCAATTCAGGACAATGGTAAAAGAAATTTCCAGTCATGCGGCAAATCACCGTCTCTGGTTCGTTCTTACAACAATTGCCTCCTAGGTATCCTTGACTCCCCGCTTCACTAAAGTTTTGTTCCTCTAAAATAAAAGTGAGCACTTCATCATCCTCAGCAACAAAACGGATGGTGTCTGTTTCTCCGATCGTTTGCCAAGAATTATAATCGTAATAAAAAGCCGAACATTCTCGGGAGTGATAAGGATCGCATCCAAGGATACCGAGCATTAGGCAGAGTAGTAGGTAAGGTCTCATGTTTTATATTTTCTTAGTTCACCTATATAAGTGAATCAAGAACAAAACTCTGAGGAGGGATAAAACGCTGCGCGACTCATCGAATGAATTCATCAAAAAACCAAGACCAATAGGATACCTATCTTTTGCCCCACCTCTTTTTCCCCTAAAAAACACGCTTGTTCGCTATTACCTAATGGTAATATACGGACCTAAGTGAAGGTCTCCCGACCTAGACCATCTTCTTTGGTCAGCATGTCTATGGCGTATTTAAGAATCGAGGTCGGAAGACCTCAACGTAGATCCGTGTACGACTTTCAATTCGTAACGAACAGTCTGTTTTTTATTAAAATTGCAAATTAAAATCGGCAAATCATCGTTTCATCATTTTAGCCTTGTGGGGTATCATCCTCCACAAAAAAAGCACAGGCAGTCATCCATTGGATGACCGCCTGCAACTCTCTCAAAAAAATCAAATATCAAAAATTAGTATCTCATAGTAATTATCTTAAGCAGTAAGTGGTGATAAAACGGGTAATTTTAGGGTTAAGATTTTTCCGTTAATTTTTCTATAAAAATCCTTGCATAGCACCAGTACAAAATTTAACGTTGAATCTGGATATAACCATTTCGTTTTTCTCCAGTTCCTGTATCGTATAGGTAGAAATAAGTACCTTCTGGCAATGGATTGCCTTCCCAAGTACCATCCCAATCATTTTGGTATCCCGTCACTTTAAAAATCAAAGTTCCCCAGCGACTGAAGATAAAGAGCTGACTTTCTGAATGAAGCTCCGCTCCTTGGATTACAAAATTATCATTGACGCCATCTCCGTTTGGAGAGAATCCTGAGAATGGTTTTATTTCATCACACAGTACCGTGACCAATAGTTCGGAACTATCACAAGCAAATTCATTACAGATCACATAGGAGATCATTTCTGGATTGGCAAAATCACAGAATTCTGCATCCGGCTGGAAGTGAATCATCCCAGAAGTATCGTACCAAGCAAAACCATTTTCTGGCTGGCTAATGATGTAGAAAGTATCCAAGGTACCGTTGAGCACATCATTGCTTAATACATCTACACTTACCGGTTGGCCTTCGTAAGTAGACTCCACATCTGAAGAAGCTATCGGTAGCGTTTCAGGATCAAATTCATCCACTACACTGACGATCAAATAAGTGGTATCACAAGCTCCTAGATCATCACAAAGCACAATACAAGCAGTATCTTGTCCCAACTCTACGCCATCTACTGTATAGCAGAAGGTTCCGTTAATCGCGGTAAATACAGCATACTCCCCTGAAGCGTCTTCACAGATATTTGTATTGGAAATGACATTACCCAATAAGTCCGTATCATCCACACAAAGGGTATCTCTATTATTGACTACCAACTCTACAAATTGAGTACTACTCATAGCGCAAGTGACCGTGATGTTTATGGCATCAGTACAACCTGTCGCAATTTCTGTAAAGACCAGTGCATGTGCTCCAACTCCGAGGTTCAGGGCAATTGCTGATCCGCTCGTTCCAATGCAGCTATCCGTATCGGTAAAAGTCGATCCATTATCCGTAATGCTATAGTTGGCTAGAGTCGTAAACGGAAGTTCCGTACAGTAAACCGCGTTGGCACTACAGTCAGGCAATGGAAGGAAAATATTTTCGTCGGCAATAAAATCAGTACACATGATACAATTGACGGTAATATCAACGGTATCCAAACATCCATTAGTCATGTGCTCCAATACCACTTGGTGATATCCCGTATCTAATTCGACAGAAGTACCGTTGGAGATAATAAATGGTGCTGGGTAAACAGGATAAATACCTCCATTATAGCTAATTTGTAGCGAGCCATAATTTTTATTGGCTTCTCCTCCACTAATCGTAGTGCCATTCAAAGTCCAGTTTCCAGCAGGATCCCAGATTTGCATTTGTGCCAATAAGCTGGCCAGATCCATAAAGGTAAAACCGGAATAAATATCTGGTGGTATTGACCAACTGATCAATTCATAAGGGCCCGTATTTCCCTGTCCGGGAACTGGCATGAAAGAATAGGTAACAAATTCATCATTATTACACCCCTCAATATTGCCAGTATAAGCCGCTCCGTTGTCGAAGACATTATAGTTGGCAAAATCATTAGGAGCAATATCCATGCAATACAGTGCATTATCACTGCAATCATCTACATTCAAGACGAGGGTTTCCTCCACTAGGATACTTTCACAATCAGGATCTGTAATACAGTGAATATTGATGTTAACAGATTCAAAGCAATTGGTCGGAATATGAGTAAAAACCAATTGGTGATATCCTGTATCTAATTGAATCAAAACACTTGTAGGCATATAGTTGATGTCAAGATCAATTGTTCCATTTCCGGCAAGGACTTGAGAAACCGCCATCGTAGGGCTATAGGTCGAAGAGAAATCTCCACCAACGATACTTAGGTTTGGAAAATCATGTTGCCACATTCCGGTAGGATCCCAAACATTCATCGAATCTACCAATTCATCGATGGTATTAAAACTTCCGATGAACACCGATCCATTGACTGTCCAATTTTGCAAGAGATAAGGTCCGGTTCCTCCTTGGCCTGGGATATTAGAATAATCGTAAACGTAGATACTATCTAAGCCACAACCGCCCGTTGGCATCACATTGCCATTGTCGGTAAGTTGGTAGGTCGCCAAATCTCCAAAAGGAATATTG
>CAYQRA010000715.1:0-3885 GCA_964419315.1 uncultured Saprospiraceae bacterium
CCAAGTACGGGTTTGATCAATCTGGAATTGAGCACCGCCAAAGAGCATGGAGAAGTTCTCATCAAAGTATTTGATCTAAGAGGACAGGTCGTAGAACAGGAACTGTATCAAGCCGATCCAGATTCCAAGTTTTTGGCGCAGGTCGACTTGTCCGCATTAAATAATGGTATTTATTGGATCTCTACCTTTGTCGATGATCAATTGATTGGAACTAGCCAAGTCATGATTCAGTAGTAGAAGCAGGATAAATAAATGATAGGCATTTGCCGATTTTGTCTTTCGAGATGAAGTCGGCTTTTTTAGCTCGCTATTGCTTCTGGTCAAGCCTTTGTACGGAAGATGGAAATGTCAGATACCTTTGTCAATCGTTCGATTGCTACTAAGAAATAGTCTTTTACTTCACAAACTTCAAAAGTTCTAATTGCATCGGATCAGGGTTCTTTTTTTTGAGATGCATCACAAAAGGTTCGTAGGGAATGTGGTAATCTTTGGTCGTGAATTTCCAATACAAAATCCCTTGGAGTAAGTTATATCGCAGATTACTTTGGTGCAAAGCTTTTACCGCCATTGCTCTTTCTTGCAAATCTGGCTCTTGTTGCGACCAGACCAATAAATTTTTCTCCTCCTCCACTTCGGCAATCGAAAAACCAAAGCCTTCCCAAGGCATCACCGTACAGTTTTTTCGATAGATATACCCCAGTTCTGTAAAGATTACTTTTTGTTCCAAGCTATCCCGAATTCGCAATTGTTGAATCTCACTAAAGATGGTGTCCCAAGATGTTTGGATGGCTGCAAATTCTTGTTCTTGACTTTGTTCGGGACAAAATTCTCGGAGTTTAAAATAAGCATTGATCCCAATAAAATCTAGGGCATCCCAAAATTGCACCGATTGGTAATTGTCAAAATTGGCTGCATAAGTCAGTTGTCCCTGATAAGATTGACGGACCTCTGCGATCAGTTGATACCATAGTTGTAGGATAAAAGAGCGCCGTTTATTAATGGCTGCAACTGGATCCGCAGCATCAGCAAAAGCAACTTCTTTTGCCCAAGTCGTTTTGGCTTGGACTTCATCTTGTAAGTATTTTTCCAAAGATTTATAATTGACTTCTTTTCCCCGCACCCAAAGATCTTCTGGTGGTATCTGGCTACTAAATGCCATGCGATCTGCAATATAAGTGGCTTGTTTTTGGGCGTTCAGATAATATTCCTCCAATACTGGCATTTCTGCTATCGGACGAGTGGCACTAAGGATCCGCATTTCACTTCCAATAGCCATCACATCCACACCTTCGCTTTCTCCTATTTTGGCCCAAGTATTCACAAAGAGGGTATACCATTTAAACCATTTTTTCAATTCCTCTTCGGATTTGGGCATCGTCATTCCATGCCATAGAAAAGCATTTTCTTCAAAATAATGATCCAATAGAATTCGCGGAATCAAAACTACTTTCATGCCTTTTTTCTTGGCCGCTCTGATTTCATTGATGACATGTATTTCTTCTTCCTCCCACCAAAGGTTAGATTCATTCCAGATGCCTTGGCGGGCATACACCGTAACCGATACGGTATTCATTCCAACATCCTTCAGCACCGATACCCAGTCTGCATGATCAGGTTCGTTGACTTGAATACCACCAAGGAAAAAAGAAGAGGATTTAGGCGTATGGCAAGAATAAAAGGAAAGGAAGAGTAAAAAGAATATTTGTTGAGGGAATTGACGCATTCGTTCGGCCACTTTTCTTGGGGTTAGGTGAGGCACAAATGTACAAAAGATTTGCTAATTTAGATTTTAAGGTGTTTTCTAAGTAGGCACTTAAAAAATATCCTATTTAATGAGCTCCACTATTGCCTTGCTCAAGAGATATTTTTAACTTGCAATAGATGTCAATTAGAAAATTTTTTCTGGTTTTAGGAATGAGTTTATTTTGGACTTGTTTGTTTGGAGTCAATCCAAACGAAAACTTTAAGGTGGTGGATTTTTCCATTCCCACCCCCGGTCAATATTCTCCCAATTCCATCATCGTACCTTTTGTGTTTAACGGTGGCTTAGTTATCGTCAAAGCACGAGTCGATCAAATGGAAGGTAATTTTATTATAGATACCGGGGCGAGTGGATTGATTCTCAATGAACGGTACTTTACACCAGACCAACATCTAGCAGATTTGCAAGGTTTAAGCCTTGGCGGAAATACCGCTCCGGTTGGAGGCGTCCGTTTGGATAGTTTTGCCTTGGAAGAATTGACCTTTCAACAAACCAAAGCACAAACCTTGGATTTGAGTTCGATTGAACATTCCAAGAAAACTAGAATCTTAGGTTTGATAGGGTATAGTATTTTAAAAGACTTTGAAATCCTATTTGATTATCGACAGCGGATTCTTACTTTTTCGGAGACTGATCAAGATGGAAATGTGCTCAGCCCCCTGCCACATACCCTTCACAAAGCCGATAGCCTGTCCTTCCGTTTTGGCAACTTTATCCCCCTTATTGAAGTTAAAGTAAATAATAAAGTAAAATGGATGGGAATGGATACCGGAGCAGAATATAACCTTCTGAATGTCAAACGATGCAAAGATATTCTTTCGGTTTTTTCGATAAAGAAGACCATAAGTATAGCCAACCCTGGACGAAAAAAAGTAGAAGCATTGGTCGGAAAGCTTTCGCGCATGATCCTCAAAGACAAATACCGTTGTGGTGCAATGTCGACCGTATTGACCAATTTAAAAGATTTAGAAACGGTTTACGAATGCAAATTGGATGGTATTTTGGGCTATGATTTTTTTGCCACTTGGTTGGTCAGTATCAATTATAAGAAGCAACAACTTTATTTGCATCATTTTAATTCAAATAGTCCATGAGTAGAGGAAATGTATTAATCATGGTAAAGAACATGTTGTTTTAATTTAGCTTAAAAGTAGGCACATGAAATATTTTATTAGCTCTTTATTTTTATTGTATTCTATGGCGGTTTTGGCCCAGCAGGATTCTCTTCCGGTTTATTTTATCGAAGAGGAGGATGTCGTATTGGAGTTTGATATTCGCCATTATCGAGGAGGAAAGTCGGAGCTGTTTTCGGAGGTCTTGGAAATGGATGTGGATATCTTAGAGATTACCAAACCGCCCTATTTTTGGACAAAAAACGATTGGGAATTATTGAAAGTAGGGAAGTATATTTTTCAACTGCGGAAAGAGATCGAGAAATGTGATGATGTTTTGCCTTGGGTGCAAAAGTATGCTTTGAAAAGAGAGCCTCACAGCACGGATGCCAAAGAGCTAAAGGATACCGAAGATTCTTTTTTCTTAAATCGAATATTTAGAAATCAAGAAAAAATTGCGAAAGTTTCAGAAGATGGAAACATCACTTTTATACTCCCCGGCTACCCAAATGCAGAGAAGGTAATCATTACTGGAAATTTTAATAAATGGAATGAGTCAGCCATTCAAATGAATCGAAGTGAAAAGGGCTGGGTGATCAAAATGGATTTTCCACAAGGGATTTTCGAATATAAATTTATTGTAGATGGAGAATGGATGCACGACCCCAATAATTCTCGAAAAACTAAAAACCAACACAATACTTATAATTCTATTTTATTGGTCGGGAATTATATGGTCTTTAAACTTCCTAAATTTTTGAACGCCAAAAGGGTGGTGTTGAGTGGTTCTTTTAATAATTGGAATACCCATAAAATACAGATGGAAAAAAGTGAAGATGGTTGGTATACCGAAGTACCCCTTTCTCCCGGAAAGCACTTGTATAAATTTATCGTCGATGGAAAATGGATGGTTGATCCAGTCAATCAATTGAGTCAGATGGATAAGTCTGGCAATCTTAATTCGGTAGTAGTGATTCACTAAATTTAAGAAAGCTTCTTAGCTGGGTTTTG
>CAYQRA010000716.1:0-3873 GCA_964419315.1 uncultured Saprospiraceae bacterium
GGCCGATAAGTTGTCAAAAACTGGATTTCCTACCGCGCCATTTCCAATATCATAAGTATAAGGAGGGGTACCTCCTGAACCTAAAACAGTAATACTTCCATTGGCATCGCCACAAGTTGCCTCTACCACTTGATCGATGATAATCGTGGGAAGACCTGCATCATTGATCGTTGTACTGAGCGTAGCAGTACATCCCAGATCATCGGTAACCGTTAGGGTATAATTTCCGGCAGCTAAATTGGAAAACAAAGTATCGCTAACAGGGCCATTTCCAAGATCATACAAATAGGGAGCAAGGCCACCAGAAGCATTGGCACTAAAAGAACCATTCGCTTGTAGACAACTTGCATCGTTATTGATTCCTTCGACTAGCACTGGAACAGGAGTTGTGTTTATTATTCCAGATACAGATCTACTACATCCGACTATATCTGTCACCGAAATAATATAAGCTCCGGGAGCCAAATCTGTAAAGATAGAATCCGTAGTCAGACCATTTCCAATATCATACAAATAAGGCGGAATGCCATCAATTGTTTCTACCGTGATAGATCCATTATCTAAGCCACAAGAAGCATCTATTTGTTCGATGATTCCAAACTGAATATTACAAGGAAAATTTACACTGATGCACGTAGAGAATTCTGAACTATTGCCACCATCATCCGTAAGTAGGGCGGTAACTGATTCTCCCCCATTTAATAAAACTCCATTATCAAAAGGAGACAATAAGGTCCAAATTCCAGCAGCAACGGTAGCTTTGCCTAAATATGTTTTGCCTTGACAAGGAGCATTGGCACAAGTATTATCATCATTGAGAAAGACTTCAACATACCCCGTATTAAGTGGAGCACTTCCAGAAATAGTGTCCACTCCTGCACTAACGATCGCAGGTTTTGCCACTCCACTGTTGGCATCTAGGATCAGGTTGACTCCTTCTATGGTATTGCAATAAATAGAATTGCGGCTTAACGTATTACTCATAGTATTTCCACTGATTCGGATGCCCTGTTCATTATGAGCAATGATATTTCTTCCATCTTTGAGACTATCTCCGATGAAGTTAAAACTACTTCCTGAGGCGATAATAATTCCACAATATTCATTTCCTCCGATTAGCGTTTCGCCAAAATCTGTTCCTATTTTATTCCCTTTGATCTCATTATAACTCGATCCTCCTTTTAATACAATTCCACAACCATTCCAAGGACCAGTGTTAGGAGCATCCGGGAAAAAATCTTGTACTGCTCCATTATTAAAAATTACATTTCCTTTGGTTATCCCGCCAATTTTACAATAATTGGCACCTGTTAAATCAATTCCATCATCGGGAAAATTAATGACCTCCAAGGCATAAATTTCACAGAAATCTCCTTGGATAAAGAGCGCATTTATGGGTGCCGTCCAAACAGGAACTTGACCATCTAAAATGATTTGAGGTCCTGTATTGCCAAATCCAGTTTGGGTGGAGCCATCAATCACCGTAGCATCATCTGTCAGCGTAGGCAATGGGTCGCCAGAGCTTGCTCCGACAGAAATAATATGCGGCCCAGTACCGGGGATATTGAATTTGATCAAATTGGCGCCCAAGGTATTATTGGCACAGTCAATGGCTTCTCGTAACGATCCGGGGCCTTCATCATCCGTAGTCGTGACTTCAATACTTCCATCTATATTGGTACAAGCAGATACTCCCGCAACGACTTTGCAATTGGAGAATTCGGAAGTTCTTGTTACTTGTGTAACCGTTGCTGTGATTCTTTCCCCTCCCTGTAAGACCACACCATTGGCAAAAGGAGGAAGTAAGCTCCATGTTCCATTAGTGGCTGTGCTCGTTCCCAAAAATACTTTCCCTTGGCAAGGTGTTCCACCACAGCCTGTAATATCATTGACAAAGACTTCTATGGTTCCGTTTTGAATCATACTCGTTCCACTAATTCCATTGACCAAAGCACTGGTAATTATGGGAGCTATTGTGTTATTATTGCCGCCAGCCAATAGTTCAATTCCATGAATACTGTTGCAAGAGAAAAGGTTTCTTTGTATTCCGCAATGGTCTGCATTACTCACTCGGACTCCCGTTTCATTTTCAAGAATAATATTTCCCTGTCCTTGCGCCAGGCCACCGATTTGACAATTATCTGCGCCACTTCTGACAATTATTCCGCACCATTCATTTCCTAGACCAGCATCTAAATCTTCATTGGACCCAATGATATTTCCAGAGATACTACAAGCTGAAGCTCCGTCGCGAACGACGATACCGCAACCATTCCAAGGACCAGTGTTAGGAACATCGGGAAAATAATCTTGAACAGAGCCATTATTATAAATGATATTCCCAGCGCCAAAAGAACCAATCACTACATTATCGGCTCCCATCACATCGATGCCATCATCTGGAAAGTTGACAATTTCTAGGGCGAATATTTTACAATTATTTCCTTGGATACCAATCGCATTGATGGGGGCTGTCCAAGAATTGAA
Source organism: uncultured Saprospiraceae bacterium (assembly GCA_964419315.1). Taxonomy (GTDB): domain Bacteria; phylum Bacteroidota; class Bacteroidia; order Chitinophagales; family Saprospiraceae; genus CALLVY01. Next base: position 2,488 of record CAYQRA010000716.1, read on the forward strand.
AGCACCGTCGAGGATGATTTTGGGGCTATTATTAGAATTTGTTCCGTAGCCCGGCTGGGTCGTTCCATCTATCGTGGTGCCCGGATCAATTAGCGTCGGTAAAGGGTCGCCTGTGGCGCTTCCTACATTTATTCGATGATCGCCAGTACCCAGGATATTGAAGCGAATTAGGTTGGCACCTGACTCTGTATTGGCACAGTTGATGGCGTTTCGGAGTGATCCAACGCCTGTATCATTGGTATTGGTCACCCAAATTGTTCCTAAATTATCCGCGCAGGTTGGCGTAGGTACCACTACTTGTAAATCAAAAAAGGTAAGGGTATTGAGATAATTGGGGCCAGACATAAAAATGGGATAGGTCCCGGGCGGCATGGGGCCAATATTAAAAACAGTATCCCAAGGAATTAGAGTGGGGAGACAGTGTAATCCGGGTGGAGTAGTTGATACAAATTGAAAATCAACACTTACCGAGTTGGTATTGGGCACCGCAAAAGCAGAATTGATGACGACACAACTATCATAAAGAAAACCTGAAAATTGGATAAAAATGGAATCTGTAGGATCAGGATTAACCGGGCTAATGGTAATACCATTAATTTCTGCTATGATCGTTTGACTTTTCCCAAAAGGAGAAAATCCAATTAGCGCTAGGAGGAACAGTAGGGTAAAAATCGGTTTTTTCATATGTTTAAGCATTAGAAATCACTATTGGACATTCAATCAGGAAACAAATAGTGACTCAGACAAGACAATCTTGTATTTTCTGGCAATTCAAAAAATTAGATGATTGTTCTCCACAAAGACTACTAGGAATCTTTGGAGCTAAATAAGTGGGTTTTATACAATTCTTTAGATCAGTTTGACGTGATGGCGTTAATCCTTAGGTGGTTTAGTGACAAACTTGTTTGCGAGAGTATTCGCTTTATTAGACAGTTTTTAGGGAAAATGGAGGTAAATCATTATGTATATGGTAAAAATAAGGATTTTATATGAATTCTAGTAGGGCTAATCAGAGATTTAGCAATGGATTTGCTCATAGCTTAATGACTAAATACCATTCCTTCTAACATATCCATTTTTAATTAATTTATAAATAGGATTTTTGCTCCAAATATACCCTAAACAGGGTAGTACACATTAAAGTTAAAAATTATATATGCTAAATTATTTTCTAAAATGCAGCTTTTCGATTGCATAAAAGGTGCTATCTTTGTATTTTGCTAGCCTGATTGCTTCCTGGAAGAAATACTACTTTTTACTCTATCCCAAAAGGTCCCTTTCTTCACGAAATCGCTGAAAGCATAAATTGTGCTGCTACGCAAATTTGACCGAACCGAAACATTGCTGAAATCCCATGAAGTATCCTTTAGGTATAATCGCCTTTAC
>CAYQRA010000717.1:0-3871 GCA_964419315.1 uncultured Saprospiraceae bacterium
GCTCAAGCACTCCAACGCCCACTCCCCTTCTATGATATTGAGATCAAAAGCCATCCAGATTATTATGGCATTTTCACACCAGCACCAGTAGATTTTGTAGCTTTGATTCTCGCGGAATTAAAGGAATTGAATTTACTCGAAAGAGTGACCTTACAATCTTTTGACCTCAATATCCTCGAAGCCATCCATCAACAACAGGCTGGAATCGTCACGGCACAACTGGTAGAAAACACCGATTCTTTTCACGATAATTTGCAAAGGCTTTCTTTTAAGCCAACTATTTATAGTCCTTATTTTGAAGTCATCACACAGCAAATGGTCGATGAGGTACATGCCCAAGGAATGCGCTTGGTTCCTTGGACGGTCAATGAAGTGACGGATATGCGGCGCTTGATTTTTTTGGGTGTAGATGGTATCATCACGGATTATCCCAATCGGATTGAGGAGGCGCTTTAGTGCTTGGGGCTGAAAGCAAAATATCATTTTTAGTGTTCCGCAGATTTGCTTCGGGAAGCTCTAATTCGGTTTTTCGGAGCTAGTAGAAAGGAGCTTCGATTGTCTAAAAGTCTGCACGGTCTAGCGGATACTTAAAAGGCGATTGATCTAATTAATTTCCACAAAATTTACTACCTTCAAGTGTGCAAAATCATTCACCTATAAAAACACTAAAAAAACTAAATCCCAACTGGATCATTCCAATGATCTGCCTCCTGTTTTCCTCCGTGCAGCTCCTCGCACAAAAACTTTCTTCCCAAGCGATTTTTTCCAATGCAGATACCAAGATCACCAGTGCCAATTTTATCAATGATTTATACCTTGATAAAAATGGCTTACTTTGGATGGCGACCGACCAAGGCATCATTCGTTGGGATGGCGTCCATCAAACGGTATTTAATGATGCACCAGATCAAAAAGAATTTCGTTTGCATGGTGAACGCTTTGTGAAAATCATGGAGGATGAAGATCAGAATATCATCTTATCCACGGCCAATAGTCCACCTAGTTTTGAACAATTTAATTTAGATCAAGAAACTTCTCAACTCATTGACCTCAATACCGTCAAGACGCCGAATGAAAATTTGATTGATGTTTGTAGTTTGCCAGAGCAGGGTGTTTTTTTAGCCATTCATGGCAAAGCTTCGGTGCATATTTACCAATTTTCTCGACCCGAAGGTTTTGTAGAAATCAATAGTCAACAGGTAGATTTTGATCTTTCGCCCAAGCGAAAAAGATACACTACCAATGGAACAGAACATTGGATCGCTATCGAAAACCAAGGCGTCTATCGCTTATCTGATGGCAATTGGGAACAAGCCCTAGATTTTCAGGCTGCGGATATGCCCCAACCGAGCAAACCCAAAATTCTACACTGCGACCGAGCAGGTAATTTGTGGTTTAACTTTCGCGATCACCTCGAACTTTGGCAAGCGCCTCCGGGGCAATTGGATTTACAAAAAGTAAAAACGCCTTTTACCAAAATCATCAAAAATCTAAAGGAGGATCGCCATAACAAATTGGTTTTTATTGCTGGAGAATACCCCGCAGCTCTTGCCGAAATTTGGCAATACAGGCAAGGAGAATGGGAGGACATGAATTGGATTACTGAAAATTTCCCGAGGGCTTCCACTTTGTATTCCAATGATTTTGCCAGCTCTATCTTTATTGCCACGCCAAGTAATGTCCATCATATTCGTCAAGCGCAAGATCAGGTAAAAAGCTATTTGCGGCGCACTTTAAAACCGGACGAATGGGGAACCATCATCAAAGGAATCAATGAAGACGATCAGGAACAAATTTATTTCCTTTCGGAAAATGATTATCTGTTTCGTTATAATCCGCGCGAACAAAAAGACAGCATGCACCCCAAGGTAGATACTTTGCGGATCAAGGGTTTGAGTTCCAAAGTTTTTGATTCTTTCAAATGTGCAGGAGAACTCCTCAAAGATCAAAAAGGTTTTTTTTGGTTTAAAATCTGTAGTCGCGAAAGTTATAGTGGCATCTTGGTTCGCTTTGATCCTCGTACAGAAAAATGGAAATTTTTTCCAAACCCCAATAACATCCGTACCCTAGATCTCGAACCGGGAAAAGGACTATGGATTGGCCACCACGATGCCGACAACATCGGTCAATTGTCTTTCTTTGATTTTGCTACAGAAAAATATCTGACCTTAGACAGCTTAGGTATCCAATGTCGTTTTTCTATTCCAAGATATTGTTACCGTGGACAAGATTCCATCATTTGGATGGGTACTACTCAAGGTTTGGTCAAGGTAGATTTAGCCAATAAAGACTTTGAACTTTATAATACCGAAAATACCACTTTACCCGAAGATCACATCATCACCATTCATCAAGAATCCAAAGATCTTTTGCTTTTAGGAACCAATGGCGGTGGTTTGGTTTTTTTCCAAATATCCAATCAAGACATCAGCGTATACAATAAGGAAAAAGGATTGGCCAACGATAATGTTTGTGGCATTTTACCCACTGGCAATGGCAATTATTGGCTCAGCACTTTCAATGGTCTTTCTTACTTTGATCGTACACTAAGTTATTTCACCAATTTCAATACGAACGCTGGATTTAATTATAAGGAGTTTAATCGCTATGCCTTTTATAAAAGTCGATCAGGAGAATTTTACTTTGGCAATTTAAATGGTGCCAATAGTTTTTACGAGGCAGACTTATTGGAAAATGAAGAACAAAACCGCGTGGGTTTATCCGCGCTAAAGATTTACTATGGCGATAATGATTCCACGATCATACAGACCAAAGGATTGCGCATGCTAAAGCATATTGTCTTACCTTATGACTTCACTTATATTCAGTTTGATCTCTATCACACTGATTATTTGCAGAAGAAAGGACAAAAGGTTTTGACGCGATTATTGACTTATGATTCTCAGTGGGAAGCGATTGATCCTAGCACTCCCCTCCGCTACCGCAACCTCCGGGAAGGTCAATATCCCTTATACTTGGCCTCGGTACAAAGTTTCCCCAATAAGCTTCCGCAAAAGCCCATTTTGACGATAGAAGTAAAACCTCCTTTTTATTTGACTTGGTGGTTTATCTTAGCGCTACTAAGTCTCTTAGTTGGTCTTTTTTGGTTTTGGAATAAAAGGCGGTTTAATCAACTAAAAGCCAAGGAGGCCCAGAAGAGTGAAACGAATCTGAAATTCGCAGAGTTAGAATTACAAGCTTTGCAAGCGCAGCTAAATCCGCATTTCATCTTCAATTCTCTTGGAGCTATTCAATACTTTATCAAGACCAATGAAAAGGAAAAAGCGGATGCTTACCTCACTAGTTTTGCTCGGCTGATGCGGCTCTTTTTGGAGTCTTCCAAAAACAAATACATTACTTTAGCAGAAGAAATAGAAATGCTCCGCTTGTATATCCAATTGGAGCAATTGCGTTTTAAAAATAGTTTTACGGCAAGTATTATCCTCGATCCTGAACTCGATCCTGCGCAGATTTACATTCCCTCGCTCCTCCTCCAACCCTTTATCGAAAATGCCATCAATCACGGACTTTTCCACAAAGAAGGCCTCGGCAATTTGGCGCTTGATTTTTCCCCGATGGAGGACGAAGGGCTTTTGGTCACCTTAGAAGACAATGGTATTGGCAGAACAAAAGCTCAAGAAATCAAAAAACGATCAGTGCTCAATTATAAATCACGCGCTATGCAAATCATTGATGAAAGACGCGAAGTACTGAGCAAAGTGGAAGACTATCATATTGATATTGAAATAAAGGATCTGTACCATCTAGATAAAAGTGCGGCGGGTACAAAGGTGATTATTAAAATCCCGGATATTGAATAAGGGTCGTGTAAATAATAATAAATCTGAGTATTAGGTGTCCCGCAGATTCC
>CAYQRA010000718.1:0-3866 GCA_964419315.1 uncultured Saprospiraceae bacterium
GCCCAACTCAATGGCTTGTCAAGAAATCATTGAGGGCTTTTTTAAACAACTTCAACAAATAGTATAAGGTCTAAAAGCCCAGATGACGTCATCTGGGCTTTTATTTTTTCCAAATATTTGCTTCTTTTTTAAGTGTATTCAAGAAAGGTATTACGCTTACAATTTCTCTCTCCTTATTATTCCTATTTTTTTGCCTACTTCTGCCTCCTAAAACTTAATACACAATTAACACTAAGCTCAGTTTGCCTTAACCTTAGACCTTCATCTTTGCGGCGGAAATTTATTAATCAAAAACAACTTTATTTAAGAAATGAAAAAATTCTTGTCATTTTTAGTGGGCATCCTCTGCCTAAACCTTGTTAGTGCCCAGACGGGTACTGTCGCAGGAAAAATCATCGAAAAAGATTCTGGTTTTGAAGTCATTGGTGGCAACGTATTAGTTGTTGGCTCTGCGGGGCAGGGTACTGCTTCTGATCTAGACGGTAACTATTTACTAAAGCTAGAACCAGGTACTTACTCTTTAGAATTTTCTTACATTGGATTTGCTACGCAAACAATTGCTGACATTGTAGTGCTCGATGGAGAGCTCACTCAACTAGATGTGCAAATGTTTGAAGATGCCGTAGAATTAGACATCGATGTAGTCGTAACGGCTAAGGCTTCTAGGAACACAGAAGGCGCTATGCTTCTTTTACAGAAAAAGTCTGCCGTAGTAATGGATGGTATTTCTGCCAATCAAATCAGCAAAAGCGGCGACAGCAATGTAGCAGCAGCTGTCAAAAGAGTTAGTGGGGTAACCATCGAAGGTGGAAAATATGTTTACGTCCGTGGATTGGGAGATCGTTACAGTAAAACGACCCTGAATAATGCAGAGGTTCCTGGATTAGATCCCAACCGCAACGCGGTACAAATGGACCTCTTCCCTACCAACCTAATCGACAATATTGTAGTCTACAAAACTTTCTCTCCTAACCTACCCGGTGATTTTAGTGGTGGTTTGGTAGACATCTCCACCAAAGATTTTCCAGAGCAATTTAATTTGGCGGCTTCCGCTTCTTTGAGTTATAATGCTAATGCCAATTTCAACAATAATTTCCTGACTTCTCCTGGTGGCCAAAATGATGATTTAGGATTCGATGATGGTACACGTGCTGTTCCGGGGCTAGTTACAGAAAATATCAATGCACTTCCCAATTACTCTGATGGTCTGAATGATCCTCAAAAGGGACAACAACTTTCTGACCTTACCAATTCTTTCAATAATAATTGGAGCCAACAACAAGAAAGTAAATTTTTGAACCAAAGTTATTCTATCTCCGCGGGCAATCAAAAATCGCTATTAGGCAAGCCACTAGGTTTTAATGTTTCTTTGTCTTACAGCAAAGGTTATTCGGGTTATCAAAATGGACAATTTAGTTTGCCCAAATTATTAGGTCAAGTAGCGACTACGGAAAGATTGAACACCCAAGTTAGTTTGGACGACATCAACTCTGGAAGTGAAAATGTATTGTGGGGAGCTTTGCTTGGCACTTCTTTGAAGCTGAATAGCAATAATAAAATCAGCCTAAACGTTTTGCACAACCAAAGCGGCATGTCCTTAGCGGAGTTTGCACAAGGTGCTAAAAGAATTGATGATGCGGACGATGTTTTTCAAACCTATACTTGGCAATATTTGGAAAGAGCTTTGTCTACTGCACAGCTTTCTGGAAAGCATGTATTCACCGATAAGAATAATTTTCAAATCAACTGGTTGAGTTCCTATACGCTTTCGACTCAGGAAGAACCAGACCTCCGTTTCTTTACCAATCGCTATTTACCAGAAGATGATCGTTATTTTATCAAACCTTCTAGTGATGGTGTGCCGATTCGCAACTACCGCGATATGACGCAAACCAACTGGGACAATAAAATCAATTTGATCCTTCCTTTTACGCAATGGTCTGGTTTGAAATCAGAACTAAAAGTGGGTGGAAGTTATGTCATCCGCCAACGGGAATTCCGAGAATCCCGCTACAACTTTAATAATCAAAGTGCGAGTCTTCCAAACGGAGATATCACAGCTTACTTTGAACAAGATAATATACTGCAAGTGGGAGAAGATGGAAAATATGCGAATAGTGGTGCAGGCGTTTACATGGCGGAAAATAATGTACCTGCCAATAATTATGATGCCAGTTCTGAGGTATTTGCAGGCTATGCAATGGTTGATTTGCCTTTGACTAAAAAGCTTCGAGCGATCACCGGATTGCGAGTGGAAAATCCAGATATTAGTTTACTGACTTTCGACGAATCTCTTTTGGAAAACTTTAGTCAATTGGATGGAAAAAGTAACCTTCTAAAAGGAATCGATTTTCTGCCTGCTTTAAATCTAAATTACGAAGTCAACGAAAAGTCTAAATTGCGTTTTGCTTATAGCAAAACCATTGCTCGTCCTACTTTCCGAGAGCTAGCTCCCTTTGCAAGTTTCACTCCTGCAAGAGGTGTTACAGTTGGTAATCCTGAGCTTAAGCGGAGTCAGATTGACAATGTGGATTTGCGCTATGAAATGTTCCCTGCTTCTGGTGAAGTATTATCAGTCAGTGCCTTTTACAAAAACTTCGTTAATCCAATTGAAGCAACTTTCAACACCAAGGCACAAAATCCAGAGTTTACTTGGCGTAATGTAGATAAGGCTTTCTTACTTGGTGGTGAAATAGAAGTCAAGAAGAAACTAGGATTTATTGGCAAAGCATTTAGTGGCTTTAGTGCAGGAGCAAACTTTGCTTATATCTACTCTCGTACGACTATCGACGATGAAGAGATGGCTTTGATCTTGGCAGATGATCCTACAGCGGTCAACTTCCGAGAAATGTTTGGACAAGCGCCTTACTCCTTCAATGCTATTTTATCTTTTAGAAGCAATAGCGGTGCAACTAGTGCCAACCTAAGTTATAATGTAGTGGGGCCAAGAATCATTACCGTAGCCAGTGGAGCAACTCCAAACTACTACTTGCAACCACAACCTTCTTTAAACTTTAATTTGAGTCAAAATCTCAATGATCGTTTCAAAGTAAAGGTAAGTGCTCAAAATATACTGAATAGTAAATACCAGGAATTGGTAACTTATAAAGGCGAGGAATACTCCGTGAATGAATTTCAACTGGGTAGTACTTTTGCTTTAGGTTTATCTTACCGATTTACTAAATAAAAAATACAGTTTCCGAGTAGAGACTAAAGATGTTTTTGTTTATTAAATTTCCCAGACGGCTTACGGATTCATTTCTGTAAGCTGTTTTTTTATTTTTATCATTGTCCCAAAGACAATTTTTGATCTTCAAAATTAAGGGCTACTTTATTAGTGCTAAAGAAAGGGAATCCTAAGATACCATCTAATTGTACTTCGTATTCTTCTTCCAGAACCGTAAGGTCGACCATAAAAAATTTCATTTCCTCCAAAGATTTATTCCCAACAGACGTAGATTTTAACCAAACACTTTCTACTTCCTTACTCTTCCCATCTACTCCTACCAATGCTCCTTTTTCTGTCTCAGACAATTTCAATTTCTTTTGCCAACGAGAATGGATAATATTTACTTCCGATCCAGTATCCAAACCAAAGTATCCAACTTTTCCATTGACTTTCATTTTTATAATCGGCAAATGATCCAAATACCTAAAGGGAACAAGCTCGTCTGTCTTCCGAAAATTAGCAGGCATTTTTTCTGCCTTTACTAAGCGAATTACTTTTTGTTGATAATCAATTTGTAATTCTTTCCCTTTCAAAAATTCATAACCAATCAAACCATTTATCGTCTTTCCAGTCAATTTTTCAAAGCAAGACATATCCATCAGCTGAGCATCTACTTGTTGGTGTTCTACCCCAGCCC
>CAYQRA010000719.1:0-3859 GCA_964419315.1 uncultured Saprospiraceae bacterium
AATTTTCGAATCAGCGTCTTCCATATCTCCGGAAATAATGGCTTCTTCTGGGCAAACATTCACACAGGCAGGCTCCAAACCTACATCCACGCGGTGAGCGCAGTAGTTACATTTGGCAGCAGTATGTGTTTCTGGATCAATATATAAGGCATCATAAGGACAAGCTTGCATACAAGATTTACAGGCGATGCAGCGGTCATTATCAAAATCGACGATACCATCTGCGCGAACAAACAAAGCTTCTACTGGACAAATATCCACACAGGGAGCATCCGTACAATGATTGCAACGCATGACTGAAAATAATCTTCGGGTATTCGGAAATTCTCCTTTTTCCACTTGTTTTACCCAAGTCCTATTCACCCCAACAGGTACTTGATGCTCTGATTTACAGGCAGTAGTACAAGCATGGCAGCCGATACACTTACGATTATCAATTACAAAACCATATTTCATCAAGACATTTTTAAGGGTAAAAAATAGGATCTATTTTGAAGACTGAACAATGTATGAATATTCTTTCATATTTACAAATGTCCATAGATAGTGCTTATACTTTTTAAAACGGGTCCTAAAAATAATTGTTACCTTGATTTAGACCGGTACTTGGTAAAGTACAAGACTTAAATTTTCCATATGCTTTTAATTCTTGATTTAGATGATACCATTTTTGAGACGCAATCCATGAGTCCAGAAATTTTTGCTCCAGTTTTTCTTTTAATAGAAGACCACTATAAAAGAAATCATAGTCTAGAAAGAGCTAATGCTCTACTTGCGGATTTGTGGAAAATTCCATTCGATGCAGTCGCAAAGAAGTATGACATTCCTGTTGAGCTTCAGAATCAATTTTTACAAACCTTGAACCGTCTTGAATATGACCTAAAAATAGGCACCTTTTCAGATTATCCAGACTTATTAAAATTACAGGTACCAAGGATTTTAGTAACGAGCGGATTCCGCAAATTACAAAAAGCCAAAATAAAAGCTTTGAACATCGAAACGCATTTTGAAGAAATTCATATTGATGATCCTTTTCAAAAGCCTAGGAACAACAAACGTAGTATATTTCAAGGCCTATTAGCAACTAGACAGCTTGCAGCGCATTCCGTTTGGATAATTGGCGATAATCCAGATTCAGAAATTAAAGCTGGAAAGGACTTAGGAATGAATACCATACAAAGGTTAAAGAAAAAAGATCAAATCCCTTCTCCACTTTCCGATTTTTCGATCCATTCTTTCGCGGAACTTGCCGCCATCCTTAATGTCTGATAAGACAGACACTCTCCTTCTTGCGATACCCCAATCATAATTATTGCTAAAAGCGGTTAAAAATAGCTTTTATTCTATTTTTTTATTAATTTTAAGAATTACATTTGGCAAAATAAACCAAACGCAAAACCAAACTGTATTGCTTTTTAGATTAAAGCCCATTAAGAATTTCCGTTTCACACTTATTGTGTTTTTGAAAAAGCCAGCAAACATCAACGAAAGCTGTATTATCTAATCGCCGTAAAAACTTTTGACCATGCTAAATGAAGAAGTCCGAAAAATCATGTCCAAGGACCCCATTGTCGTTCATCCAGATGACTTGGTGAACGAGGTGTCCGAAATGATGGCTCGCAAACGAATTCAACAAATCCCTGTTGTTAACCAAGGTAAATTAAAAGGATTGATCACCTCTTATGATCTCTGGAAGATGTCGATTAAACATCCAGAAGGATCCCAATTAAAAGTCAAGGATGTCATGACTAAAAATGTATTGGTAATTGCACCAAAGGATAAAGTTGGGACTGCTGCTGAATTATTTATTGACAAACGTTTTAAGACGCTACCGGTAGTCAATTTAGACAATGACCTTAAAGGGGTCATCACCGCCTTTGATGTGATCAAACATGTCTTCAAAAAAGAATATCCTAATCCGATATTGTACAAAGAAGTACTCGTTGATTAAAGGGGATTTCCGAATCCTTTTCAAACATTATAAATGCCTAGCGAAATTATCGTTAGGCATTTATTTTTTGTTGCATTGACTACTAAAAGTCATTTCTGCTCCTTCCTCCTACAAAATTCAGACTTTTTTCGACCTAAGCAAAGACAAAAGTGTATATTAAAGGCAAGAGACTTTGAATAAATTTCTTCTTCCTAGTCCGTGTTAATAAATGACCACAGCTTAAAATAAAAAATAGCCCTATGAAAAACTCTTTTACCCCATTCTATTTATTCCTTCTTTTCTTTTTCTTTAGCCCTTCCCTATTTGCCCAAAAAGGATTATCCAATGTCTACTTGATTCAACAAATGGATCATTATAAAAGCCAGACTCCGAATTTAAGTATAGATCAGTTCTTCACCTCTCTAGAGGATCAATTTCACTTATCCTCGGACTCTAAAATGCAATTGCAAAAAAGAGAAAAAGGATTTAATAACACGGAGCATTTTAAATACCAACAATTTCACCAGCAGATTCCGGTCTTTGGAGCAACTTATATTTTACATACTAAAGATGGTTTGGTGAATTCTTCCAATGGCTACTTCCGACCACAGCTCCAATTAAATACCCGAGCCAATATCAGCCCAGAAGAAGCCTTGCAAAGGGCTCAAGAAGCTCATCAGGCCAAAAGCTATGCTTGGGATCAATCCGCAAATACCCATTTCCCACAATTCCAAAAACCAGAACCTAAATTATTTATCCTAGATCCCGCTTTTCCACAAGTTTCTGAGACTACTATTTTAGTTTACCAAGTAGATTTGTATAGCTGGGAACCACTGGACAAACAACGCTATTTTATAAATGCCCATACTGGAAGAATTGAGAAAAAGATTCCATTGCTACACGATCATGCCGTACCCGGAAAAGGACTGACCAAATATTATGGAGAACAAAACTTCATTATAGATTCCATTGCGCCTACCGAATTCCATTTGCATGATCCAACTCGAGGGGATGGAATTTCTACTTATAATTCTAATCAAACCATTTTTCAAAACACTTCCAATTATTGGGATTTGACCAATGAAGCACAAGATGAAGTCGCCTTAGATGCACATCACTGTGCCTCAAAATTTTATGACTTTCTGCTTGATGAATATCAATGGCATGGATTGGGAGACGGTGGAGAAGCTTTAAGAAACGTAGTACACATTGGGGAAGGTGCTCCTATTATCAATGCTTTTTGGGATGGTCAGTCTGCTTGGTTTGGAGATGGCAATTGCAATAATGGGCCGCTAACCACCTTAGAAGTTGTTGGACATGAATTTACCCATGGGGTGATTGACTATACTTCTCGGTTAATCTATTCCGATGAGTCTGGTGCCATCAATGAAAGCTTGGCAGATGTATTTGGTAAAATGCTGGAGTACACCGAAGATCCGGCAAATTTCAATTGGTCGATTGGTCTATCCTTTCGGTACCAAGCGAATGCCGACCCTTTTCGGTCAATGGAAGATCCAAGTAGACTAGGCGATCCTGATTTCTATAAAGGTGCTTTGTGGGTGGATGGTGCTGGTGTACATACCAATAGCTCTATTGGTAACCACTGGTTTTACCTTATGAGTGAGGGAAAAACGGGGACGAATGAAATCGGTGAAGCTTATGACGTGGAAGGAATAGGAATTGAAAAAGCAGGAGCCCTAATCTTTTTGACCAATCGGGCCTATTTGACGGAAGGGTCTTTTTATAATGATTATTATGAATACAGTATTATGGCTGCGGAAGAATTGTATGGTGCGGGTTCAGCAGAGGTGCAAACAGTCAAGGAAGCATGGAAGGCCGTGGGGGTGCCGGGGAGTAATGTAGCTCCCGATGTTTTAGATTTAACCATCGCTACTTCTGATGCATTTCGGACTATTGATACTTGCCAGC
>CAYQRA010000720.1:0-3850 GCA_964419315.1 uncultured Saprospiraceae bacterium
ATTTTAATGCTGATATTTTTTTTCTAGGATAAAAAAGATGTGGGGTATCAATAGATCTGGAAGGTAGCTCCTAATATTTTACGTTCTTGGAGAAGTTGTAACTAACTTTTCTAAGTTATTTTTTACATCAAAATTCAAATTTGCGTACAAAAAAACGAATCCTGTTTTTTCTCTTTGGATGCTTTTTGCAAATCGGCCTAGCCCAGTCTCCTCTGGATACCAGGCTTGACTTTTTGGTATCCGAGGTCAATCTATCCACAGCACTTTCTCAATTATCAGAAGCCTCTGGGGTTTCCATTTCTTTTAGCAATCGTTTTTTTTCTTCCCAAAAACTAGTTCAATTCCAATTTGAACAAACTCCTTTAAAAGAGATTCTTCAAAAAATGTTGGCCACTACTTCGGTAGAATACCAATTAATTGGAAAACAAATCATCCTTCGCAAAAAGATCTCCCAACGGAAATATACGCTCAGCGGTTTTATCCAATCGGTACAAGATGGCGAAAAACTCATTGCAGCGACGATTTTTAGTCCCGACCATCAGGCAGGAACCATCTCCAATGAATATGGTTTTTTTAGCTTAACGCTTCCAGAAGGGCCAACACAATTGGTCTGTAGCTATCTAGGCTCGGAGGAAAAAATCTTAGACCTCAATCTAGATAAAAGTCAACAATTAAAAATTGAACTCGAACAATCCATTACCCTCGCAGAAGTCATTGTCTCTCCCCAAGAAAAAAATGGTCCGCAAATCTTTAGTACGAGTGCCAGTGCTAGTGAAGTTTCCATCAATCAGTTGGAACGGGTACCGGACTTGGGAGGGGAACCCGATTTATTGCGGATTGCCCAGTTGCTCCCCGGAGTCCAAACGGGAGCTGACGGATTGGGTGGCTTACATATTCGTGGCGGCAATGCCGATCAAAATACCATACTCTTAGATGGAGTGACGATTTATAATCCTAGTCATTTGTTAGGCGTTTTTTCGATATTCAATACTTCTGTGATTCGCGATGCGAAATTGATCAAGGGGAATTTCCCTGCTCGCTATGGCGGAAGATTATCCTCTGTGTTTGATGTCCGCACTAGAGAAGGCAATGAAAAAAAATGGGTTGGCGCATTACATTCTGGATTGGTGAGTAGTAAAATCAGTTTGGAAGGACCAATCTTAAAAAAGAAAGGAGCCATTCTTTTGACGGCTAGGCATTCTCATTCTAATTTCCTTTTTGATGACATCACCAGAGCAGCCTTTTTTCCCTTAGCGGATGGTTTTTTAAATTATAGTTTCCACGATTTCAACCTTAAGACCAATTACTCTTTTAGCTCTAAGGATCGAATTTTCTTGAGTCTTTATAAAGGTGGGGATACTTTTCAATTGCAGGAAGGAGAAGAAATAGAAGACTTTGGATTTTACGCTTTCTCTGGTACAGAAAACCGATTAACTTGGGGAAACCTCATTGGTTCTTTCCGATGGAATCATCAATTTGGCGATAAACTCTTTGCCAATACTACTTTGACTTATAATGATTATCAATACAAAAACACCTACCTCGATGAAATGTTGGAAGGCTATAGTTTTGATGAACTGACCTCGGAAAATTATTTGTACTATGACCTCAATTCTGCCATTAATGACCTCGCTGCTCAAATAGACTTCAATTATATTCCTACTCCCCAGCAGTATTGGCGCTATGGACTAGGATTTACTAGACATTCTTTAGCTCCTGGAAGTTTTTATATTGAGGGCCAAGGAGAAGATGTTTTACCAGATGCTGATTCCATTGATATCGAATTATTGGATGCTTTTTATGAGACCAATACCACTAGGGTGTTCGGAATGAATGCTTATGCGGAAAATGAATTTAGCATCAATTCCCAATGGCAAATCAATGCGGGTTTGCGATTCAGTGGTTTTATCGGAGAAGAAACCAATTATTTCCATCTTGAACCCAGACTAGGCATACGTTTCCAAGTCAATGAGCAATGGTCGCTTCATACGGGCTTAAGTAAAATGACCCAATACCTTCACCAGATTTCCAACTCAGGAATCAATCAACCCGAAGATTTGTGGTTGGCGTCTTCGGACGTCTTGCAGCCTCAGGTATCTTGGCAAACGGGTTTGAGCGTACAATATACTAGTCGTCAAAATTTAGACCTCCAATTAGAATCTTATGTAAAAAGGATGCATCACCTGCCGAGTTTGGACGACACCTTGCTGATCAATCCTGTTTTAAATAGTGACTTCATCGAAGAATATCTTTACTTTGGTACCGGACTCGCCTACGGCCTTGAACTTTTAATCAAAAAGGATTTTGGAAAAACGGGAGGGCATTTATCTTACAGCTTAGCCCGTAGTACCCGCTATTTTCCAGATCTAAACTTAGGAAATGAATTTCCTTTCCTCTATGATCGTCGCCACCAGATCAGTTTATTTTTATTTCATAAATTCAACGAACATTTAGAGTTTTCTACTTCTTTCCAATATGGCAGCTCCAACCCCCAATTGGCCATTGATGAAAATCTTGGTTTTGGACTCTATGCCCTTCCCATCATCAATCCCGATGGCTCCAAAAATAGAGCACGGAGTATTCCTTACCATCGCCTTGATCTCAGTTTGCGTTATCAACTTTCTACTCCTCGTTTTCAGCATCGTTTCAAAGTTGGCGTATACAATGCTTATAATCAAGCCAATGAAGCCTTCCAACGTCTCAACTATAATCCTGATCTTGGTATGGAGGAATTAAATTCGATTTCCTTTCTTCCCGTTCTTCCTTCTTTATCTTATTCGCTCCAATTCTGATGGTAGGCTAGCAAAGAGTTAACAGGGTCATGGCGCCCCTGTACTTCAACTCAAAAATTCGTACCTTGCCATATGTTTCTAAACTTCTTTTATAGTCTCCGACAACACGGCCTACCAGTAAGCCTACACGAATACCTTAACCTGATGGAAGCCCTCAAAAAAGGGATCGTGGCTTATCAGATCGACGATTTTTATGCGCTTTGCAAAACTATTTTTGTCAAGCAAGAAGGACACCTCGATCGTTTTGATCGAATCTTTGGTCAATATTTTCAGGGGATGGAGGCGATTCCCGATGATTTTTTCTTACAAAAAATCCCTGAGGATTGGTTGCGGCAGCAAATGATGAAGCAGTTGAGTGAGGAAGAAAAAGCAGCATTAGAAAAACTAGGTGGCCTCGATGCATTGATCGAAAGATTCAAAGAATTGCTAGAAGAGCAGCGAGAAAAACATGCTGGAGGAAATAAATGGATTGGTAGTGGAGGCACTTCTCCCTTCGGAAATAGTGGCTATCACCCAGAAGGATTCCGCATGGGTGGAAAAAGTGCAGGCAATCGAACAGCGATCAAAGTATGGGATCGCCGCCAATTCAAAGACCTAGACGATAAGGTGGAGTTGAATACTCGAAATATCAAATTGGCCTTAAAACGGCTTCGCCATTTTACCCGAGAGGGCGCTCCAACGGAGTTGGATCTTGACGATACCATCAAAAGGACTTCTGAAAATGCGGGAATGTTGGACATCAGTATGGTCCCTTCCAAACAAAATAGAGTAAAGGTATTGCTACTCATGGATGTTGGTGGATCAATGGACGACCATGTGCAATTGTGTTCCCAGTTATTCTCTGCCGCTAAACATGAATTTAAGCACCTCGATTTCTATTATTTTCATAATTGCGTGTACGAATCCCTATGGCGCAACAATAAGCGAAGATATCAGGAGAATATCCCAACTCTTGAGTTGTTGCATAAGTATAACCGGGACTACAAACTCGTGTTTGTAGGCGACGCGGCGATGTCCCCTTATGAAATCTATTACCGGGGTGGTAGTGTAGAACACTA
>CAYQRA010000721.1:0-3847 GCA_964419315.1 uncultured Saprospiraceae bacterium
CATTTGCCCATTCTAAGAAGAGCGCCTAAAATTTCCCATTAACAAGTTTGGATAAGAATAAAATGCTTTGGTGAATTCCAAAGTGTAGGATTGCTATGTCAATCAGAGATTATCCATGCGCTAAAAAAAACAACAACCATGTCCATTATAAGTATCCTAAGTCCTAATCGAAAACAATTGATCGCGAGTAAACCATTGCTCAACATCCTTCATCAAATCAAGAGTGGATTGTATTCCGAAGAAATCGGAAAATTAAGAGAAGCTTTTGAATCCAATGTGGAAACACCTGAAGCTATTGAGAATGATATCATTCCTTGGTTTTCCATTTCAGGACATTTCAAGCAACGGCAAAAGTCTTTGGAACTAGTTAGCTATTCGAGTTATATGATTTTTGAAATCATCTATTTAAATGAAACAGACCAGGCTGGATTTAAAGAAGCCTTGATTGAAAGCCCTTTCATTTATGCTCTTTTCAAAAACACAGTTGGTACCGGACTGAATTTTATTGTGGCCACAGACAGTAAATTCCCGAACCACCAAAGCAATTTTTGGAAAGTAAAATCCTATTTCCAGGAATATTTAAAGATCAATCGAATATCAATTAAAGGAGAAGTGCTGGATTATTTTTGTCGGTTTTCGTGGGATACTGAATTGTATATGAATCTAGATGCGGATGTATTTTCTATAAAAGATTGAATAGATCAAAACCTTGAACAATGAACAGCATAAGTATTTTTAAAAAATTCAATAGGGTAGTGGAGGATTGTACTATCGAAGAAATTGTAGAGCTGGTTAAAGGAGACAAGTTTGCTAGTTCGATTCAGAAAATTAGAGCTGCAATAAAGAAAGGCGAAAAGGAAACTGCTCAACGATTGAAGAAGAACCTACTAGCCTTTACTCCTTCCGCTAGCTTTAAAGGAGGAAGAAAAATAGAGTTTCTGGAAAGCTATAATCCATTGATCGTTTTGGATATTGATAACATTCCTGGAGGTATCATAACATACTTAACCAAAGCGAAAGTGGAGCGATTTACCAAAGTATGTTTTGTAAGTCCGAGTGGAAATGGATTAAAAATATTGGTAGAAACAGATGCTAAAATTGATAGTCATATTTTAGCCTTTCGAACAATCGCCAATTACTATGAAAACAAACTAGGAATACCCATCGATCAATCAGGCAAAGACATCACTCGCCTTTGTTTCTTTTCGCACGATCCACAGATCTATTATAATCCTGACTCTAAGATTTTTTCTGTCGAAACAAGAAGAAAAGAAAGTATTGAAACGCTCCCGGCGTTTGAAGAATGTGTGGCTTTTACAAAACAAAAATCTACCTATGTTAATGGCAACCGAAATAACTTTCTCTATCTACTAGCCTCTAATTGCAACCGCGCAGGCCTGCAGGAATCAGATACGCTTACCCAAATCTTGACCAGCTACGATCTATCTCCTGACGAAATCCGACAATCGGTAGCAAGTGCCTACAAACATCGAACCTATGAATCTAAAAATCTGAAGATCGATGTACCAATTAAATCTACCACTCCCTGTATGCCCCATAAAATCTTTCAAAGCTTGCCTGTCTTGCTTCGCGAAGGCTGCGTTACCTTTAAAGACAAACGAGAACGAGATGTATTTCTCACCGGAGCATTGACTGTCCTTAGTGGTTGCCTTCCGAATGTAAGTGGCGTCTATGATCGTAGAACCAATCACCCCAATTTATTTTCCTTTATCATCGCACCTGCAGCGAGCGGAAAAGGTGCACTCCTTTTTGCCAAAGAATTGGGATTCGCCTATCACCAAAAATTAGTAAAAGAAAGCAAAGAACATCAAAAGGATTATCGAAAAGATCTCCAAAGATATGAGTTGTCCATACTTCGCTATCGAAAAGGAAAACTTCCTGATCCACCGCAAAAACCAGAAGAGAAAAATTTTCGCCTCCTATACATTCCTGCCAATTCAAGTTCCGCCATGCTAATCCGTCACCTGCAACAAAATGGCGGTACCGGAATGCTTTTCGAAACAGAGGCGGATACTTTGGGCAATGTATTGAAACAAGATTGGGGAGGTTACAGCGACCTACTCCGCAAATCCTTTCACCATGAACCCATCGCTTACAGTCGAAAAGTAAACAACGATTTTTTAGAAATTGAAAACCCTAGATTATCGGTTGCTTTATCCGGTACTCCCAATCAGGTGATCAAGTTAATTCCATCCGTAGAAGATGGCTTGTTTTCCAGATTCCTCTTTTATGTTTTTGAAGTCGATGCCACTTGGAGAGATGTTTCCCCACAAAATAAGAATTCAAATATTGGAGCATTTTATAAAACCCTAGCTCAAGAGGTTGTACAATTGGTTTCTTTTCTAGAGAAGTATCCCACCAACTTTACCTTGAAAAAAGAACAATGGCAAAAGATGAACGACCATTTCTCTGACTGCTTAAATAAAACAAAAACACTCGTTGGATCAGAAGCCTTAAGTATTGTAAAACGCTTGGGACTTATTCTTTTCCGAATCGCCATGATCTTATCTACTTGCAGAAAGTATGAAGAACAAAATACGGCAAAGGAAATTTCCTGTAGTGATCAGGATTTTCAAATCGCTGTGTGGATGGTGGAAGTGTATTTGGAGCATGCCCTTTATTTATATCATCGCTTGCCGCAAAAATCAAAATCAACCTTTCCTAAAATGCCAAGTAATAAACGAGCATTTTTTAATGCATTACCTCCACAATTTAAAAGGAAAGAAGCCTTGGTAATTGGTAAAGAGCTGAATTTAAGTTCAGCAACAATAGATCGTTTTTTAAAACAACTCAGTGGTACAATACTGCAACAACCCGAATATGGACTTTATCAGAAACTCACCGATGATAAACCGAAAACTTGATAAACTTGATAAAGTTAAAAGATTATCACTTTATCAAGTTTATCACTTTATCATCGACCTATTTTAAAACGACTTCCATATAAAGAAATCATTTTTCACATGCAAAACTGTTAAATATTCGAAGCTGTCAGGGAGTTTGCTGGGAGCTAGAGATAGGATATGGTTTTGTGAAAAGATAGAAAAGGATGGCAAAGAATCATTTGCGTTTAGAAGACTTTCGATGGAAGAGGAAAAGAAAGAAAAATAATTTGACTAGTTCAGTGAGAGGGCCGGAAAGTTTCTTGCAAGAGCGATGTGTGAATTGGTTTAGGGTGGAATACCCAGAGTATAAGCAATTGCTTTTTTCAGTTCCAAATGGTGGATTTCGAACAAATAAAATAGGAGCAGTAATGAAGAAAGAAGGGATGATGAAGGGCGTCTCTGATTTACTGTTGTTGGTTCCGAAGGATAAGTTTCATGGGATGGCGATAGAGATTAAAGTAGAGGGGAGGAAGTTATCAAAGGAGCAAATGGAATGGGCTATAGAAATAAATAATCTAGGTTATCATTATGAGGTGGCGAGAACTTTTGAAGCATTTAAAACTATGATTTCTGACTACTTGAATCCATGATCAATTTAGGATTTTAATCTGCTCGGAGGCCTTTAAAGTAATACTAGACTTCCATCCAAATTCGTATTTGTGCAACTCTACTTTTCCTGTGATTAAGACCTCTTTGCCTCTATACTCCTGAGCGGGTAAAAATTTACTCAAGTCATTTTCGAAGATGACAAGGACCACAGGGTTGTTAGGAAATAATTTATCCATGTTTAGGAATGTTGGTCGCCCGGCCTCAAAATCAGCATAGAAAGTACTGATGATCTTTCCTTTAAAATTTACCTCTTCATAAAGTTTTAGTTCGGCTTCTAAAGCGGACAGCGTATCTACCGGATCGCTGTTTTTTGAATGACTCCCTGAGGAATA
>CAYQRA010000722.1:0-3841 GCA_964419315.1 uncultured Saprospiraceae bacterium
ATTTCCAAGCAGACCGGGGAAAGAGTTTTCTGTCCAAGGAATATAAGCATCTTTGATTTTTTCAACGACCTCGTCAATTTGTTCTTCCGGCATTCCATAGGTTCGCAATGCTTTCTTCCACATTGGATATTGCAACCTAGCGGTAAGCGGAATAATCAATTTTTGACCACCACCGACCCCAAGGATCACTCCAGTACGATCTTTGATAGACTGGGTAAGTTTTTCAGAACCAGGAGCATATCCCGCATCAATTAAAGCATCTCTTGCTACAGATAATCCTAGCAATTGAGAAGCATCTGTTACTTCTAGAATATTTGGCGGTAAGCCAAATTCCATTGGATTGAAATCTATCTCGGGAAGAAAACCACCTACCTTACAGTAGGTTTTGTCTGGAGCCATTGGATCTGGATCGTAATAATCCTCAATTTTCCAGCGTGTTTCGGGAATCTCTTTGATGCAATCAACACCAGCAATGATGTTTTCCCAGTATTGTTCTAAATTTTCGGCATCTGCAAACACCGAAGCCATACCTACTATTGCAACAGGATTCTTGGCTAATAATTGATCAAATTTTGACATTCTTATGGAGTGTTTCGGGGGGTAACGGTTTCCCAGTAAATAACATTTAATCGCTCTCTCAATAGTAAAATCATGGCTTTTGCCTTATTTTCACAATGATCCAAAAAGCCAAGACTGAGAATTTTGGCATTTGTGACACTTTGCGTGACTTTTTTTTATTTTTTTTGGAAATGCTTCTACTTTTTCTTCCGATTAGCGATATCGACCTCAGGGTGAAGGACTTTCCCTGTTAATAAATGATCGCAGAGTTGCTTGGCGAAATAAGGTGCCAGACTAGAACCTTTGGCTCCCAATCCATTAAAAATTGCCAAGACAGAATGCTCTGGGTGGCGCCCCAAAAAAGGTCGGCGATCAAAAGTAGCTGGCCGAATGGCCGCTAGGTGCTCTATTTCCTGAAAAGGGGTTTTCAGTACTTTTTGTAATTTCTTGAGAATAAAATCTCTGCCGCGATCGCTCGGGAGATCATCTTTCGGTTGGTGTTCATAATTGGAGCCTACCCAATAAAGGTCTTGGCCTAAAGGAGCCAGAATGATTTTATGTTTTAAAATTCGTTGCGCTTGAATTTGATCCAATTTAATCACCAAAGCTTCGCCCTTAGCGACTTCAAAGGGCAAATAAGAAAACCAAGGATTATTTTGCCCCCGATACCCTTCGCAAAAAACGATGTTTTTGGCAATGACTTTTCCATATTGGACTTCCGCTGATTTGATTTGCAATTTATCAAAGTCCATGGATTCGGCTATCAGAAGATTTTGTGATCGCAGTTCTTTTTGATAGACTTTTATTAAGGCACCTACATCCACTTGTGCACCATATAGTACTCCTTGACTAAAGCCCGGGAAAGCGACTCCCTCCCACTTTTGCCAATCCTCATTGTCTTTGACGTATTTAGACCAACCTTCTTGGGCGGTTCGCGCTAGCCAATCATTTTCTTCTCCTGCACTAAAAAGAATCCGGAGGACCTCTCGATCTTGATAAAACGTTTGTCCAATATGATTGGCCAAGTCCCCATAAGTTTCCTTGGCGAAAGGTAGTAATTCTTCTAAAAGCCAACTTTTGACAAATCTATACCCAGTAATCGGATTGATAATTCCTGCCGCGATGGCGGAGGAAGAACCTTGATGATTAGCATCAATGACGACAACAGATTGTCCTGCTTTTCGGAGAAAGTGGGTCAGCAAAGTCCCGGCGATTCCTTGCCCTACAATTATAAAATCAACTTTTTTAGGATGCTCCAATTTAATTTACCTTTTACTGGAAATGAGATCATTAATTTATTCTTAGGTTGCGATAATACGCATGGCTACCCTCCGCTTAGGCGGTGCCTTCGCTTGAAGCACTGTCATACGTCACCCCTTACAGAGCGCGCTCCCTTATAATTTTTCGAGCAACTCTCGATCTGCTTTTTTTAATTTCTTGACCACCAAATCATAGGAATGATCGATCAATTCACAAAGGAAAGAATCCTTTAATCCTCTTTCGAAGAAAACAGTATTCCAATGTTTCTTACTCATGTGCCAACCTTCAACAATATCAATATGCTCTTCTCGGAGTTCTAGAGCATACTCAGGATCGCATTTTAAATTGACTTGAAATTCCTCTTTCTCCAAACCAGTCAGCGCAAACATTTTACCCATGACTTTAAAAACCAGCGTAACCTCATCAAAAGGAAAGCATTCCTCTATCCCTTTTTTAGATAAACAGTAGGCTTGAAATTCTTCAATATTCATATCGTATCCTATTTGGAATCTGAGTTAGGCCTTCCTGCCGTACTCCAAATGATTCTTGTTTTTGACTAAGCATTTTTTGATAGTAAATCGGTAGCAATCGCTTTTAAATCAAAGCCACCAAAATTACCAGAGCTCATCATTAATAAATTTCTATGCTCCCAATTCTTACTTTGCAATTCTTCCAAGAGTAATTGGTTGTCTTTGATTACTTGTAAGTTGGGATGCGCAAAAGCTACTTGAACTTCCTCTTTTGAAATCGGTGGTAATTTTTTCATTTGCAAAGTATGGTCTGCAAAAAAGACATAGGCTTCATCCGCTGCATTCATCGCTTCCTTGTAAAGCGGTAAAAAATCTTTATTGAGACTACTAAAGGTGTGCAATTCTAAACAGGCACAGAGTTTTTGCTTGCCAAACTGGCTTTTTACCGCTTTGATGGTGGCTTTTACTTTGGAAGGTGCGTGGGCAAAATCTTGAAAAGCGATGGATTGGGTATTGGTCGCTAGGGTTTGCATTCTTTTAGCGGCACCTTTAAAAGTGGCCATTGCTTTTAGAAAATCTAAGCGCGTCATTCCGACTGATTTACATGCCAGACAGGCGGCTTGCAAGTTTTCTAAGTTGTGTTGTCCAAATATTTGTAATGGAAACTCTCCTTCTTCCAATTGCAGGATGGTTTTTCCATCTACGACTTGAGCGGGAAAAGTTTCATAGGCAAGTGCATTTAGTTCTGCTGGTTTTTCTGCTAATAAATGGGCTAAATGCTCATCCTTTTTATAATAGTATAAATCCGCTGAAGGTGCTAGGCTTTTAATAAATAAGTCAAACTGTTCCACATAATTTTCGAAGGTCGGAAAAACATTGATGTGATCCCAAGCTACTCCAGTGATAATAGCGATATGTGGTTTATAATGTAAAAACTTGGGGCGTCGATCAATTGGGGAAGATAAATACTCATCTCCTTCGATGACAATCAGAGGAGCATCAGAAAGCCGAACCATATTGTCAAAACCCTCTAATTGAGCTCCGACTAGGAAATCATAATCGTAATTATGAAATTTCAAAGCATGCATTATCATGGCAGTTGTAGTCGTTTTGCCATGACTTCCAGCAATAACTAATCTTTTTTTGTCTTTTGCGTGATTGAATAGATATTCGGGATAAGAATAAATTGAAATCCCAAGTTCTTGGGCCTTTTTCAACTCAGGATTGTCTGGTCGAGCATGCATTCCTAAAATGACCGCATCCAATTTTTCGGTAATTTTTTCTGGGAACCATCCCATTTCCTCTGGTAATAAGCCTTTTTCTGCTAATCGGGACCTTGCCGGATCGTAGATTTCATCGTCAGAACCCGTTACGGTATGATGATTGTAATAGAGTGCTATAGCTAAATTATGCATGGCACTTCCCCCAGTCGCAATCAGGTGTATATTCATCTAATTCGTGCAATTTTGGTTAAATTAAGCTTAAACATGGCTATCTTCAACATTTCACTAGTAATAAGCGTTGTACAAATGACGTTTAATGTGAATATTCCT
>CAYQRA010000723.1:0-381 GCA_964419315.1 uncultured Saprospiraceae bacterium
GCAGCTTTGTATGAAAAATAATTTCATTAGGTTTGGCGACTAGTTCTTTTAAATTGGCCAACATAATGCCTTGCCATTTTTCTACCATTTTATTTACCTCAGGATCCGCTATAATACTTTCGTCGATGGGCCGTAATTCAGAACTGACCGTAGCTTTTTTGGTCGCATGGTCAAAAGATAAGGTATGAACATAGGCACTCTTGACATTGGCATCCGCTTTTGCAACAAAATTTTCACCGACTTGGTGTAGCATATTATCATGATCATGGCCTCCCATTAGGAGTGGCACATTTGGAAGCATTTTGGCCAATTCTAAATCTTGTTCTATCTCAAGATGAGTCAAACCAATAACGACATCGGTAGTCGTAGCGAGGAATTCAT
>CAYQRA010000723.1:391-713 GCA_964419315.1 uncultured Saprospiraceae bacterium
TAGGCTTTTTTTGCTTCCGCATAAAAGTCTTCATAGTGTACCCAATCTCTTGGATTAGAAGGGAGCGTAACCCCAAAGATGCCAACCCTAATCTGGGTACCATCGATGTCTTTGGCTACGTAAGTATACGTTTCGGGGATATAATTTTTCACTCCATTTTTTTCTACATAAAAAGGGGCTTTTTGATCTCCATCAATTTGTAGACAGTTGGCGGTGGTCCATCTAAATTCTGATTCGTTTAAGCGCTTTTGGAGGTCTTCCATTTTGATGTCAAACTCATGATTGCCGAAAGTAGCTAGATCTACGCCCGCTAGATTCATAG
>CAYQRA010000723.1:723-3840 GCA_964419315.1 uncultured Saprospiraceae bacterium
CGGATCTTTTCTCCATTGTGTTTTAGCGAACCAATCAAAGAAGGGTTTAAAAAATCGCCGGCATGTACGGTTAGGGTGTTCCTGTTTTGAGCTTCCAATGTTTTTCGTAAGGTAGCCAAACGAGCCATTCCTCCTACTTTTCCACCTTCTAATGGCGCAATTTCATAGACATCATTGATGTGTAAAAACACGATTTCAATTTTTCCATCATCTTTACTTTGACTTACTTTTTTGCTGGAGTCACAAGACCAAATACAGGTGCAAAGAACAAGGAGGAATAAGTGGAGCGATTTCATCTTTTCGAGATTTTGCTAGTTTTTTTTAGGAGGGTGCAATTTACAAATTTATTCCAAGTACTTGGTTAAAAGTAAGTGGGGTGTTTCTTTCTCGGAGCTTATTTATTCTGCTTGCTTAGGATCTTCATTCCGGGAGGGATCTGATTGGTGGAGAGTATAGAAAATAAGAAATCAGGGCGGCTAAATGCAGTGGTGATTTTTTGAGTCAAGACCTTATCAAATGCTCTAATCCGTTCTGCTTTTACGCTGGGACGCCATTCGATAAAAAGACTTAAATGGACTTCCTTCGTTTGTTGTACAAGCATTTGGTAGGCTTGTGGCCAAAAGATAAAATCGAACTTTGCGGCTAAAGAGAATGGGAGTATTTTTCTCATCACGGGATTCATAATACGATACCACCATTTCTTATGATAAAAATCATGGATAATTTTGAGCAGCCGAAGGCTATCGTTAAATTTGGCAATCATTTTTTCTGCATAATTTTCTGGAGTGGACAATACCAAATCCATCGTCGGACTTTCGCCCTGCCAATCTGCAGGAGCAAAGTTTTTGATTTCCATCAACCAGAGCTCGCGTGTTTTTAGGTCAATCGCGATAAAGTCCACGCCCTTTAGGCCATAGCCACTTAGATAGTTGAAAAAACGGTGTTGATCATAGCGAATGACCTGCCATCGAGGGGCAAAACTAAATTCAAAACCACTTTCAACAAAAGTATTCATCCAATAAATTTCTTAATGATTTGTTTTTAAATATTATCTTTCGCTTCCAACCTCAAAATAAATGATTGATTAATGTGGAAATTTAATATTTGCTTTTTCTTTTTAGTATTCGCTAAAAGCCCACTTGCTTTTTCACAAGCATTTTGGACGGCTCCCAAGGCAGATAAAGTGGTCAAAGAGATTATCGAATGGCACCGACCTAATCTTAAGGTATTGGCTAGCCAAAAAGCCATCTCCGGCTATGATTTAAAAGGGAATCTAATTTACCATTATTTAGTGGAAAAACCTTTAGAGAAAAATACTTACCGGTACGATGCCCAAAATAGAATTCTGGAAAAGGTAGAATACTTCGAAGGAATTAAGCATCGAACGAACTACTCTTATTCCAATAAACTGCAAGTACAAGAACATCGTTTTCACGATAAGACTTATCGGATTTGTGATTATTATAAAAATAAAAAAAGAGTAGAGCGAAAGGTATTTGCTAAAGGAGGAGAAATGGAAAATAAGTACTTATTGCTGAAAAGAAACTTATTTTTTTATCATAAAAATGATAGCCTAAAATCTGAGAAAATAGCTTTTTACGGTATTCAAGGATCGAAAAAAGGGAAGATCGTATCAGAAGAAAGCATAGTCCATCATTATCATTCCGGTGGACGTTTTAAATCCCACATAGAATTTTTTAATCTGGATAAGTCTTTGCGGAAAGAACGCCATTTTACCTATAATTCAAAAGGTAGGATCAGTCAGATTTTAGATTATTTTCATGTAGAACAAAAAGTGGAAGTGACCGATTTAAAATATAAGGAAGGTCAACTTTGGCAACGAATTTTTCAAAAAAATGACCAAAAAGACGTCTTGGTTTTTCATAAGAAAAGACCGATTCGATTGAGGTCTTACATGGCAGAAAAAATAAATAAGGTGGTGGATTATGCTTATGTTTATTACTGACTTTTTTATTAGCAACCGTATTTTGTCAGGGATTCCCAATACTCAATGTGTATAGCTCTAATAAAAAAATCCCGAATTTTCTGCTTCAAGAAAATTCGGGATTTTTTAGGTTTGTTTTTAGAATCGAGCACTGATCCCCGCTAAAATATTGATCCCATAAGTCGGATAGCGGAACCAACGTTGACGTTTATTATTCGCCAAATTATTGACATCCACAAAGGCACCAAAATTCTTACTAAAGCGATAATTTGCTCCAATACTGATGTCAAATAAACCGTTGAGATTTCCAACCGTTCCTCTTTCATCTCTATAAGGCACTCCGTTTTCAATGAAGGCATTTGCCTTCAAGGTTAGTTTGTCTTCCAGCGTAGTATAGCGGATGCCAAGGTTGGCTTCAAAAGCGGGCAAATGCCAAGGTTTGTCCTCGTTTTCTAAGTTGTAAATATTTTGACCAATCGTCGCTACCAATTCTAAGCCTTTTGCTGGGCGAGCGGAGATGGTTCCTTTTAAAGTGAAAATTCTTACCGTGTCATAGATCGTCAAAAACTTGACAGTGTCAGTCGGGTCGGAAAGATAGAGCGGCAAATTTTTCGCATCTTTATAGGCCCCTTCCACCTGATAATCCAATACACTCAAGCTTCCACGCAGTCCACCATAGTATTGATAATAGCTCGTGTTTTCTAGTTGGATACGATTGAAGGTAGCGACAAAAGGATTATAATCGCTCAGGCTTCTCAAGGTGTTTTTTTGTAAGTCTCCTTTCGCTCCGGCAAAACCAGCCAATTGATTTCCAATGATATTTACCGCAACTTCTACATCTGGGAAATAAAAGAACTTATCATTATGTGAAGCTAAGTTGATTCCTCCTTTGATTTTAAATCCTCTTCCGTGAAAAGTGAAATTGGGTTGCAGGTAAAAGTTATTAAGAGTTTGTTTGATGGTGTCATCATAGTTGGTAAAATCAGTGATTAACTTTAGCTTCAATGGGTGTTTGTCTGCAAACCATTTGGTCGCTCCCAATTGAATGTCTACCCCTGTTTCACCGGCGGCATAATTATCTGTCAGGCGATAAAGATTTACACCTGCTTCATAATTGAGATCGCCCTGATTTCTTTCTCCATTATAAACCTTCGCGCCAATGTCGAAGAGAT
>CAYQRA010000724.1:0-3811 GCA_964419315.1 uncultured Saprospiraceae bacterium
TGGCTTGTTCAAAAGCAGATAATTTGATAATGGGTTGATTGACGGCAAATTCACTATTGTCAATGTGGAAAGTTTGTCGACCAGTAGATACCTCTCGGAAAAAACTTGCTCTTAGCGAAGACAGTTCGTCGGCAGGAACAGGTTCTACTTGAGTGTCTTCAATGGCAGCAATAAAAAACTTATACAAATAAGCTTCTAATAACTGTTGTCGATAATCATCGCTTACCCCTTCGGTCGGCATTTGTCTAAACCACCTAGGTCTTCTTCTTAGCGCGGCTTTTACATCTCGCTTCAAGACTCTTATTGCTCCATGCATGGTAGCAAAAGAAAGGGTTTTACCTTTAAGGTAGAGTTCCGTTTTTAGGGCGCGTATTGGATGAGTAGTAATTCCACCTAAAATCAAGTTAGCATCACTAATCACGTAAGTTTCATCCATGGTAATTTTAAAACCAGCATTGGCCAGCGAATGAGAGTTTTCTTTTCGAATGGCTACTTTATAAGTTTGCACTTGATCATTTCCGGTAGTCATTGGGATATGATAAGCGACGAGAATCGCTCTTTCCGCATAAACTTTATCGGCATTGTATTTTTTTACAAAGTCCATGATACCGATGGTTTCCTGTTTATTGGCAATAGAAACCGTTAGCTCTGTTCCCATACAAGCCAAAGCCACAAATAAATCAGAGGGAAAGGGATAACCGTTTTTTACATTGCGAACCACCAGCATGGTATTCCCTGCCAAGGTCGCTACATTTCTTACAATTTTCCCAGCCGTACGAATGGCCATATAATGCAAAGCTCTCAAACCTTTATCCACCGGCTCATATCTTTTTTCCATCTCTGCCTCGAGCACATCCAAGAACTCCGTATAAGTCGTTAGTGCTCCAACCGACATTGTATCAGGAGTGATCTCTACTCCTTTCAATTCTGTAATCGCACTAATATCAATCATCACGGAAGGATCTACCGGATTGACTCCGGGGATCCCCGTAGCGGTATTTCCAGCCACCAATTTCACCACTTTTCCTTTCCCTACTTTGTCCATTAGGGCATGGGCATCTTTCAAACTCACTGGTCGAAAATAGCGAACGCCTCCGTTTTCAAAATAAAGCGTTTCCGGATTTTTATTGATCCATTCCTCATGTGGCTTCATCGTACCTCGATAGGGTTTCAATTCTTCTGCTGGATCAATAACACAGGGCGGGGTATGGCGAGCATCTTTTTTACTGTCCCAATCGGAAGCAAAAGTTTTCATCGCATAAAGAATCGGACGGAAGCCAGTACATCGACAAATATTGCCATCAAAGGCTTGTTCGATTTCAGCTTTGGTCATTCCCTTTTCTCCTTTTTCTAAAAGCAAGGAATGCATATTCATTACAAAGCCTGGGGTACAATATCCGCATTGGGAACCGTTATTAGCGGCGATGGCATGTTGCACTGGGCTGATTTTTTTCTCCTTCTTTTTCTTTACCACCACTTTTCTGACCAAACCTTCCACCGTGGTAATCTCCATACCATCGCAGGCGACCAAAAGACGCAGACAGGAATTGCCCGCAAAGCTTTCAATCTTTTCAGTCAATGGATTATACTTGCTTAGGGTTACGGTACAAGAACCACAGCCACCTTGTCCGCAAGCGTGTTTGGTTCCGGTCAATCCGACCGGGGTGCTTCGCAAATAATCTACCAGCAAGGTAGTAGGGTCGGGATTTAAAATTCGGTGTTTCTCTCCGTTGACAGAAAACTCTAAGACGGAAATATTGAGAGGGGTTTTATCTTGGCGTGCCATGTTTTTTATTTCAATAGGTGATGATTAATTTTGAATTAGGGTAAATGAAAGGCGAAACAATTGAGTTGCTTTGGCGATAGAATAAAGTCTTATCTATCAGACAAGTGATTATTATTTCTGAGAAATTTCATTTTCGAAAAGAGAAAGTTAAGCGGTATCTTGAAGGTACCGCTTAACTAGGTAAACAAAAGAACTATTGTCCGTTTCTTGTCACGGGCTTAATGCCACGATTGTATTGATCGGCGTAGAATCCGCCGAGTTCGCCATTTTTCCATTCCCAATAATAACCCAATGCAAGGGATACTTGGAGAGAGAAATCTGTAGAGGTGGCTTTATCAGGACTGTAAGCAGTTCCGCATTTTAGGTTTTGAAAATACTTGACAAAAGCGGGATCTTTGGTTTCCGTAAGATAGGTGAGGTTCCCCGCCTTGTTTCTTTTTCCTGCAAAGGCAGAACCGGGAACGAGTCCATCAACTTGCGGAAATTCTGCAGTGGCATGGCAAGACATACAAGAAGCATTATTCAAATCCACTGGACCATCGAGGCGGCCACCCCAACCTAAATGCTGAGCAGGAAGATCTGGACTAGGGTTGATAAAGGTTTGTTGTAAGGTATCGTTGATCCAAGTACTTTTGGCTGGATAAGGGGTGATTTTGTTGTAGGTATAATCCGGATCGTTTCCAAATTGAATACCGACAGGTACTAGGTTTTTCACTCGATCTTTCATGGATTTCCCATCATTGAGATCTCCATTATAACAGAAAGTACCAAAGACCCATCCGGTTCCATATTTGTCGGCTCGCTTATCCCGTACCATCAAATCCATTTGAATCAAACTCATTTTTTTAAGCATTCTAGGATTATCATCTCCTTCCCATTCCTTAGTGACCCAACCATTCCAGATAAAAGGATTTTTCAAATAAGGGACTTGCGTTTCATCCAAATCTGTAAAAAGGAGTTTAAAAATAACCGTTCCTTCTGGAAAACCTCCATCAGGACCTTGGGTAGCGTAAGCATCTGGAGCATTGGGATCTTTCCACATTTTATGCAGCACCGTTCCAGAAAAATCATTATAAAAACCTAGCGCATAAGTCTGGCCGGGTTTGGTCTGAGTGCCATGTAACTGAAAGGAGGAAATGGGGGCTTCTTTTGCCAATCCATGAAATCCTTCCGAAGCCAAATCGCCCCAATGTAGAAAGGGCATGTGGTACCAATCTCTTACTTTATTTTCTTGGGCGACAAAATCGACATCAATCATTCCTTCGAAACAATAGTCTCGAACCGCCATAATCCAATTCATAAAAGTAGCTCGGTCATCAAATGGCAGATCATAAAAATCTGGCAATTTGCTCGGCATTTTACTTGGATAGTCTTGGCGAAGTTTAAAGACATTCTGTCCCGGAAATTGTCTTTGAAAAGCCGTGTCTTCCATCATCACTCCAAAGTCAGGATAGCCTTTGAAATCTGCTTGTGCTGCT
Source organism: uncultured Saprospiraceae bacterium (assembly GCA_964419315.1). Taxonomy (GTDB): domain Bacteria; phylum Bacteroidota; class Bacteroidia; order Chitinophagales; family Saprospiraceae; genus CALLVY01. Next base: position 3,265 of record CAYQRA010000724.1, read on the forward strand.
TTTTCTTTTTTGCGTTCATCCAATACTGCTGGACTCATAGTATTGTTACAGCTGCTATAATCAGCCATTACAAAGACAGTGGTACAAAGTACCACAAAGACGAAAATTGCATTTTTACCCATGGTTTTAAATTTTAGTAATTGTCTAATGTTGGTTTAATAAACAAACACCAAAATCGACTTCGAACAGTTCTATTTATTGTACTAAAAAATTGATGAATCCAAGTATTGAATTCACCCAAGTAAGGGGAAATAAAAATTAGGGGAATCCTAATTTGAGGAATTTTTAAGAGTGGCATTGAAGCGCGTTTTTTGGTGGTTACGCTCAAATATATAAAATAATCTTCACCTGTGCAAACAGTTTTCTTACATCAGGTATTTATACCTATTGAGAAAAAAATGTTGTACGGGAATATTTTTTGGTCAAGTATTTAAACCTAAACCTCGAGGAGCTACTCCAAAGATTTCGTGTTTGTTAGGCTCTTGACTTTCGTAAAACATCAAGACCTCATTAGGTAAGATTTAAGGGGCAACTCTTTGTCCCTAAA
>CAYQRA010000725.1:0-3810 GCA_964419315.1 uncultured Saprospiraceae bacterium
TTTTTGATCAGAATGACAAAATTGTTCTGAGTAGTAGTACCCGGTATACCACGCCCGAAGGCGCCAACGAGGAATTGCAAACCGCACTCAATATTATCCGCTCGACTCCCGATTGGTTTGAACTAAACCAAACCAGAAGTGGTCGTTGGTACTTCAATGTTGTTGATTCGACAGGAGAAGTAGTTGCTCGACGGATTCAATATTTTACGAGCAAGAAAGCCTGCTTATCAGAAATAGCGCGCTTAGAACAACTGGCCAAAGCACACCAAGTGGCGTGTGAATTAGACGGGGTTGTTATTGGTGGTGGAAATCCTTGCCAAAAAGATCAAAAAGTATGTGATCTTCACGACCAGATACTTGCGTCTTATAACGATTGTTTCCCTGATGATGTGGGGGATATGAAAGGAGAATTCTTTTGTGCGCGCGATATCTTAGGCTTCATTGCTGACTTTGATAAACTCTGTCCGGAATACAAATTACCTAGTGTCCTAGTAGAGCAAATAAGTACGGTTCAATACTTTCTCGATAATCTTTCTATGGAAAGTTTTGAGGCGGCGAGATTAGCGGTAGCTTCTATTATCCAATATTTGTTTGAACTCGGCCAATGCGATTGTGGTCCTGATTTGGAGATTACAAAATTTGCTTCCGTACAATCTTCTCACCTTTACCTACAAGCTGCTGGCTCGCAAGGAATAGATAGTACAAAAGGGATTCACCTCCGATGGATGCTCAAAGGTACCTTAGCAAATCATTTACCCAAAGCAGACTACGCTACTCCCGGAGTCAACTTTAATAAGCCTGATGATTATGTTCGCATTTATCGTTCTCCATATATTGCCACTAGGGTTTTTATCGACTTTAAAGAACGCGCCAATGAAATAGACAATGCGACGGCTACTTGGACGTATACCCAAGGTTCGGAAGCCTTTTACGTTTATTTTCTTAATGCTGCCAAATACGCACAGGTACTCGCTACGATTGATCCATTGGCCAACCCTATTGGATTTTTACAAAATTATGGAAATGAAGTCATCGAAGTAGAACACAAAACAGAACTGAGTTTTTCGGTTACTCCTCAGATTCAAATGACTTCTACAAATAGTACGACTTACCTCGAATTACTTTCGGTCGAGGAAAATAAATTGACGGCTCCTAAGTTGGCTTCTTTCCGGAAAAAATATGCCACGGCTGCCGTGTCTGGGAAAAAATTGCTCAGTGAAAATATCCGCAGTGTTCGACTCCGAGTATCGGGTGGATTTATGCAAGCGATAGAATTTGAATTTTATTCTAAATTTATCGAAGCGGCTAATGAAAGACAATCTTGGAACTATATCGGCGAGTATGCCTTGACCAAAGATACCGGTTTGGCACACCAAAGATTGGAGCCATCAACCAATGCGGTGAATGGCAAATGGCGTCGCTATAATGATGACGCTTATGTGAAGATTCAAAACTACAAAGACAAATGGAATGGGGGAAGCGTTCCTCCTGAAAATCGCATCCTCAATACCGTAGATACCTATATCAACTTAAGCAATGATCCGACCAATCCCGGAGCGGTAGAAACTTTCTTGCTCAATGATCCGGGGGCTTCGTCTGACCCAGATTACGATCCTTCGGATGATGAATTTGAATTGTCTAATTTGTATGTACTCCAATTGGCTTCCCTAGATTATCACGTTGCTCGGATGCTTGGTTTGGGAACCTTAGATTTGAATAATACGGTCTTTAAAGGGAAATATATGTACCTGGCCGAGTATGTTACTTTTGGTGATTTAGAAGATGGTTTGGGTAAGCGGGAAGTACAACACCTTTACTGTTCTTTGCCTACAGATTTATCTGATGATCGATTACCTATTCCGGTAGATTTACAAGAACCCGTTCCCGGAATTATCCAAGGTGCCGGAACGGAAAACCCAGAAGTTATTACGGATGAAGATGGTTATGCTTTTGATGGTAAAACCCGCTTCCTATCTTTGTTTAATGAAGACTTGCCAGAAGAGTTAGAAGATCAAATATTCTTCTATACCAATTACGAATTTATCTCCGCAGAAAGTACCATTCCGGTATATGCTGGAATAGAGTATAAACGATCTACGGATGCCGATTGGCAAAAACCAGAATTGCCTTTTGATCGAAAATATTATAATATAGATGGTACTGTTCCGAATGATCAGAAAAACGAAACCCTGTCTATCGCGATACCGGAACCTGGGTTTCCATTATTTGTACATCGAGAGAAAGACAATGGCTTTCATGATTACAGCTCCTATGGAATCAACTGGTTTAGCCGCGCAAGAAATAGTGGAATTATACATACCATTGAGACGGTCATTACACCAAGCAATGATCTAGAACCGCCGACCAATTTGAACGCAGTGCTGATTCGGCCGGAGAGTCCATTGCTTTTGACTTCTGCAGAAGAGCAAGTAGAATTGAGTGGATTGGCATCGGCTGATAAAACATTTATTCGACTCACCTTTGAGTATAACCACAGTCAAGATCTGATCAACTATCACCGCACCATTGATGGAGAGGTGGTCAGTGGTTATGCAGAGCTGGCCGATGCGGATGAGTTATTTGGAGAAGACTTTGAAATATACTTTAGAAACAGAGTGCCACTTTCGGTCTCCGGAAAAATATTGACGGTGACGAATAATGCCAATCCGATTTTGGCAGATGTTCAAACCGACGAATACATCATCACCAGTAGTGGATCAACGACGGGAACTCCCAATGAAATAATTAGCCCGTCCATTTTGGGCAATGGCGATAATTATGTCGGAAGTGTTCTAACCATTGATGGTGAAAATTATCGGATCCATTTGGTAGACAATACTGGAAGTTTTCCCAAATTCATTATATTTAAAAACGACAGCAACGGCTTCCCCGTTGAATTGGGATCTACAATCCCACCCAATGAACTAACGGTTCCAGGAACGGGTGGCTTATTCCTCGCCGTAGAAAATATGCTAACCCCAAGCAATTGGAGTTTACCCGACCCGATGGTTTCCACCGTCTTACCGTCTCCATTGCCCAATCCACTGACGTTTAAAGTGGAGATCGATCACACCACAGTTCACCGAGAAGAAATAACGATTAATATCACCGATGGTACGGTGGAAACGCATGTGCAAAAGTTTAGAGGTATTTATGAAAATGCTCTGATCGAAAAGTTTTTGGAAGATGATGATGGCGACACTGGAACGCCAGATGTTCATTTGGGATTATACAAAATTACTTTTAACGGATATAGCCTAGCTCAGCATTCGCAAGTTACTGGACCAGGTCACCGAGTAGAGTGGTATAATGGAGTGGTGCGGATACACACGCAAGGCGATGTCAATGGACCACGTAGAGAATTGAAAGTGATCCGTACGGAAAATATTGGAACCTCTAGTGATCTCATTGTTTATGCGGCAGACTTAGGTTTTGATGCAAGTTCAGGATATGATCAAATCCAGATTGGTACCCATCAAGTCAATTATTATCCCGGCTACAAAACGTATTTGTTCCACGATCCTACTCACCTTTTGGAAGAGAGTCAAATTCTTCCAGCCACAGATGAGGGCGTCCGGTACTCCATCTTTGGATTGCGAACCCACGATCAAGGTTTAGGATTTTATTCTAAAATTTCGCAGCCCGTATTGATGTTTGCTCAAGAAATAGTGGAGCCACAACAACCGCGTTTGCCTGTAGGGGCATTATACGCGACGCGCCCAGATTTCTTTGGAAAAGCGTCCTACACCTTTACGACTGTTTTTGAACACAAACCTTATTCGGTGCAATACAACCGAGCAAGTGATATAC
>CAYQRA010000726.1:0-3800 GCA_964419315.1 uncultured Saprospiraceae bacterium
GATGGCCAACTCAATGACTTGCAAAAAAATCATCTATCTATTTTAAAACAACTTCAATGTCTACTTATCTAAAATACTTTTTAAATCAGCAGGAGAATAAGCCACAGACTTAAGGGTCTTATTATCCGAAGTTCGATAGATCAAATAAAGGTCTCCTTCCTGTTTCATGTAACAGTCCGTATCTTTATTTTCTTTATAATGCTTGATGGTCGCTTCTGCTTCTTCCAAAGATTTACAAGCTTTACTCATATTGGATCTTTGCACTTCATCAAAAAGGGTTTTAAATTTCCCCCCCAAACCAAATTCTAAGACGGCACCAGAAAGGACATATTGGATATCGCAAAGCGCATCGGCGATTTCCACCATATCATTGTCTGCAATGGCCTCTTGCAATTCCTTTAGCTCCTCCGCAATCAAATCGACCCGCAATTGACATCGCTTTGGCGAAGGAATCGTTGGTTCTGACAAAACGGGATGCTTGAAAGTATGGTGAAATTCCGCTACTTGATTGAGTGAATCCAATTGTTCTAAATTATTAATTGTCCCTTTTTCCATTTGCTATTCTATTTTTACTCCTCAAACAAAGGAGCGTATGATCAATTTCAGCGCAAATATAGCGATACTTAAGTAGTTCACGGAGAAATTAAACACCATCTTGAGCAATTTTTAGCCTTAGGGGTGCCCCGTCTGCTTAAGCGGCATGTTGCTGGCAAAGGCAGGATCTTTCCTTTTAAGTGCGTTTTTTTAGCCCGCCCGTCCGCTTTAGTTCGTTATCGCTTATGGATCTCCTACGTCGATCTCGCGTTTTAATCATTTTTAAACGCGTTTTTTTAGCCCGCCCGTCCGCTTTCGCGGTTCACTCACTTCAAGCGCTGTCGCACTTGACCCTAAAAGGATCCGTTCGTTTATTCAAAAAAAACGCCCATTTTCGTCTCTTACCCTACACTCTGGCTCAGATTTAGCATATCATACCTTGGATCAGTTGTATTTTCAACAATTTAAGCCTATTTTTAGGGGCTAAGTCCTTGACTTTCTGTCTTTTGACAAAAATCATCGATTAAATCCCTCCCGTTTTATCTTAAATTTTCAGCTTCCACTTCGTTCCTTTAAAAATAAATAGGCTTTTTTTGTCAGGTAACTGAACAATAGAGCGTAAGAATGTTGAATAACCTAGCCTTCTGGGTCTTCCATTTCCTAAAAGCCCAATCAGTATGAAGAAGACACTACTTTTACTTGCCTTGTTTTTGCTCAACGCTGTCGCTTATGCACAGGTGAGCTATACCGCCGATGACTTCATCTTACCTTATGAAGGTACTTTCCGCCCGGGCGTAAATCCGGGGAGCACGCCTCCTTGGACAGACGAACAACTCGCAGATATCGCTGCTGGAAACGAAGCACTCGGATTAATCGGTGCCGGAGTCAAGGCCATGCGTCCTTTAATGTCCGAAGAGTTTGTCGAGCGATATGGCTACGATTTCAAAATTCCTACTTATCAATATTATGACCAAAGGGGTTTAAAAGACAACACCCTCATCGTCGGCTTCCCTTCCGACGAACACCGCGATCAAGCCTACTACTGCCCTAGCGCACAATCCGAACTTTTTGCCAATCTCTATACCGACATCTGGGACAATGGCGAAAATGGAACACCTGTTAATGATGAAAATTACTATGCGCTTTACCTTTATAAAATGCTCACCCGCTATAAGGACTATGTGAAGTTTTGGGAAATCTGGAATGAACCGGGCTTTGATTACACCGGAGCATTGGGTTGGTTTCCTAAAGGAGCTGACGGCAACTGGTGGGATAATAATCCCGATCCTTGCGACTACAAATTACGCGCACCCATTTTTCATTATGTCCGCATTTTACGCATCAGTTATGAAGTGATCAAAACAGTAGACCCCGATGCTTATGTGACGCTTTCTGGTATTGGTTATCCCAGTTTTCTAGATGCCATTATGAGAAATACCGACAATCCGGTAGATGGAAGTGTAAGTGCAGAATATCCCCGAGGAGGAGGTTCTTATTTTGACGTACTCGGTTTTCACTCTTATCCGCATTTTGATGGGAGTGTAAAAGTCTGGAGTGATTCGATCAATGGCTTTTTATATACACGACATTCTGATGATGCCGCTGCCGGGCTTACCAAAACCAAAAATATTTTCCAAGAAGTCTTGGATGACTATGGCTATGACGGAACGACCTATCCCAACAAAGAATGGATCGTCACCGAATGTAATATTCCACGGACAGAATTTGGTGATTTTATCGGTTCTGAATTGGCGCAACGCAATTTCACCATGAAGGCTTATGTAGAAAGTGAACTCAGCGACATTCTCCAACTCCACATCTATCGCTTAGGAGAAGAAGGCAAGCCAGCTACCGCCTACGGAGAATTTGAAGTCATGGGCCTTTATCAACATTTGGAAACAACCGATGTTGGCTACCCCATTCCCAATGAAGCGGCCATTGCCTACAAAACCACCTCCGACGAACTCTTTGAAAAAACCTATGATCCGCTTCGTACCGAAGCCCTAAATCTACCAAACCACATCAAAGGAGCTGCTTTCTATGATGAAGACAATTCCTATACTTATGTCCTCTGGGCTAAGACGCTCACGGACCGATCTGAAGTGGCCAATGCGACCTACTCTTTTCCCAATGCCATTGACCAAGGTCATTACTTGGTTCGAGAATGGGATTTTTCCCAATCCCAAGAACACCAAGTCATCAGTGGACAAGATATTACGCTGAGTTCTACTCCTATCTTTCTAAGAGAAGCGCTTTTTACAACCGCTCAATTTGAAGATTGCGTCGGGGAAAACATTGAGCTAAACGCAATGAATATCTCTGGGATAGATAGCTGGGAATGGAGCATGCCCGGAGCAAGTCCCGGATGGGCCAATAGCCCACAAGTCAATCTTAGTTATGCCCAGCCAGGTACCTACGAAATCAAAGTAGTGGCCAAAGCGAGTGGAACCATCATTGGTGTTCATACCGAAAGTATTCGCATTGGCGAAAGTCCACAGGCCAACTATACTTCCAATATCTCTGGCCCCATCGGCCGATTCACCAATGCTTCTACTCCCAATGCCCAGACTTACCTTTGGGATTTTGACGATGGCCACACGAGTACCGAAGCCAATCCACAACATGTCTATAAAGTTAGCGGAAATTATACCGTTAGTCTGACGGTAGAAAACACTTGTGGTAGTCATACTTATAGTGAAAGTTTTGCAATCATCATTCCTTCTACCACCATGATTTCCAATACGGCAAAAGATGGTATTGATCCTTATAACGGACCTTTTCGCCCTGGTGTAAACTTGGGTATTTATCCGCCTTGGACCGATGAAGACTTAGCAGATATTTCTGCCGGAAATATTCATAAAGGAATACCGGGAATCGGAGCAAAATCTGTTCGCCCCGTACTCTATGAAGAATTTTTGGATTACTGGGGTTATGATATTCGCCTAGAAACGTTCCAGCATTATGTCAATCTAGGGATGGAAGACAATACACTGATTGTTGGTTTTCCAGCCGATCATCACCGTGACCCTAACTTCTACTGCCCAACCCATCAATCCGAGCATTTTGCCAATATGTATACCGACATCTGGGACAATGGCGAAAATGGGACTCCGGTCAATGACGATAATTATTATGCTTTGTATTTATATAATGTAGCTATTCGCTATGGGAAGCACGTTAAGTTTTGGGAAATCTGGAATGAGCCAAGTTTTGATTACTCCAGTCTCAATGGTTGGCTCCCGCCGGGACAAAGAGGCAATTGGTGG
>CAYQRA010000727.1:0-3799 GCA_964419315.1 uncultured Saprospiraceae bacterium
AAAAAATGCCATTCCAATTGATCAAGACCTACTGCTCCTTCGTAGTCAAAAGTGGAATATCGATATTGGAGGTCGGCAAAGAAAGTAAAAAATTGGATGGTATAATCTGCTTTGGTAAAAATGCTTCCTTCCTTTTTAAAACCCGTGTTTTTATACAGTTGGCCTAAAGATTTTTCGCTACCGAGATGCTGGCGATCATAAATATTGCCGTGAAGCCCGGTCGTCCAGTTTAAGGCTTTTTTTGAAAAAGTATAATTGGAATAAAACCCATACAAGTTGGATTGAAAAGCATAATTATAAAGTTCTTCCGTACCGGGGAACCCTAGAAAATTATTTAAATCAAAATCATAATTGCCATTCAGATAGGTATAATAAATACTTGATTGAAGGGAGGAAGAATTATTGGGGTACCAATTATTTTGAACTTGCACCAAGGACTGGAAAAAACGATCCTTCTCTCGGTTGTTATTAGCATTTGTTCTACGATCCTCGGCAATCAAGGACTCCGAAACACCTAGCCAAGCCAGTTGGTTTTGTTGTTGGCCTGCCAGTAGATTGAATTTCCAAGTAGATTTTTTCGAAAATAAACCACTGCTTAAAAATATAGATTGAGAATTATTCGCGGAATCGTATTTGTAGCCCTGAGAATAAACTTGGGAGGCTCTTACATAAAGCGCCTTATTGTTTTTTATCCCGCTATTGTGTTCTCCAAAAACACGGAAACTATTGAAAGAACCATAGCCCAAACCAAAACTGGTTTTTTGTGGATCATAAAGGTTGGGAGAAAATAATTGAACGCTTCCGGCATAACTGGCAACGCCATTTTTTGAAGTGCCTACGCCTCTTTGGATCTGAACTTTGCTAAGTGAATTAAATAGATCTGGATAGTTGGAAAAATAAGCGCCTTGATCTTCGGGTTCGTTTAGGGGCACGCCGTCAAGCGTCATATTAATTCTGGTTTGATCGATGCCTCTGAGTCTGAAATAAGAATACCCTTGCGAACTTCCCGCATCCGAATAATTGGTCATTGACGGACTTTCGGAGAGTAAAAAAGAAGGCTCTTGTCCTGTGCCCTTTGCTTTTAGTTCCTTCGAATCAATATTCTGAAAAGTAAAAGGAGTCCGCTGATCGGCTTGATAAGTAACGATCACTTCTTCTAATGTTTTTGTAGAATCAGGCAGTAGGGGATTCTCCTGCGCGATCACTTGCCCTGTAACGAGTAAGGTGAAAATAAATAGTACGATTTGTTTAGTCATGCTTTTTGATTTTGTTATCTCTGTAAAAATAAGCCCGGAACAAATTAGTACTTCACGTCCATCTTCAAGAATGCTTTCGGGAATAATCTGATGGTTGTTAATGCGGCAACAATTTTCATAGCTTACATTTTTTGTTGGAGAAGTATCCTCCGATTCCGGGCTATTTTGATATTTTAGGTTGTCGTTTTGTTTAAACAAATTCAGAAATACAGCCACCCATGATGGCACTGGTCAAGAGCCAATAAGTGAAATGATGTACGACATATTTTTTATTCTTTTTATCCAAAATTGCAGTCACTCCCACAAAGGGTAAAGCAAATACAAATGCATTGATGATCCCATGAAATACACCGTGTCCAAAATGCCGATGTTTGTCTCCATATTTGCCTAGAAACTCTTGTACGATGGTTTCCGCCTCTTTGCTTCCCATCATGATGTCTGTAAAAAATAATTCATAGAAACCCATTTGGTGGATGATCAAATTGATGTAGCCATAAACCAAGGTAAAGCTCAGAATAAACAATAGGAACAGCTGAAGAAAGCTAAATTCCCGAGGCATGCGGAAGCTTTCTCCTGACCATTTGCTAATAAAAGACTTGGGGTGATACCAGTAATATCCTAGAATGAAGGGAATAAAGGCGATGGTGAAAAATGCAAAATAATTGAGGTTCATCTTTTTTGATATTGGTTTTTAAAAAGGTCTTTCTTACGGTTGCGAATAGCATTTGATGGGTGCTATTTACTTCTGTTTACTCTTATTCAGAGTCCCTTTTTTAAGATAAATAGGGCTTGATTATTTCATTTACAAACCCAAGATACGAATACTTAGTTTAAAAATCAAACTAAGTGTCAAAAAAACTTTTCTCCCCAACTTCATTTACCCATTTCTCCATTGTAAATTCCCTAAAAACATCTAATCCGACCAAACAAAAAAACTCCCTAAATTTTATTAACTTTGCTAGACCGGAAGTATAAAATCCTTCCCGACCAGCCTATGAGTAATTTTGTGGTATCTGCACGTAAATATCGGCCCAATCGCTTCGATGAAGTGGTTGGACAACAGCATGTTTCTCAAACCTTGAAGAATGCTTTGCAGAATGACCACCTAGCTCATGCTTTTTTATTTTGTGGCCCAAGAGGCGTAGGGAAGACGACTTGTGCGCGGATTCTAGCCAAGGTGATTAACTGTACCAATCGTACCGAAGATTACGAAGCTTGCGATAAATGCTCCTCCTGCGAATCTTTCAATGGCAATGCGTCCTTCAATATCACCGAGCTTGATGCGGCTTCTAATAATAGCGTGGAACACATTCGCGCTCTGGTAGAGCAAGTGCGCTTTCAGCCACAGCAAGGTAAGTACAAGGTCTTTATCATTGATGAGGTGCATATGCTTTCGGCTTCGGCTTTTAATGCTTTTTTGAAGACACTGGAAGAGCCGCCACCTTATGCTATTTTTATCTTGGCGACTACCGAAAAACATAAAATCATTCCGACCATTCTTTCCCGTTGTCAAATCTTTGATTTCCGAAGAATTCAAGTGCCAGACATTGTCTCGCACCTCAAAGGAATTTGTGAAAAGGAAAGTATTGCGGGAGATAAAGATGCTTTGCACATCATCGGCCAAAAAGCGGATGGTGCTTTGCGAGATGCCCTTTCTATTTTTGATCGCATGGTGAGTTTTTCTGGTGATAAGATCACTTATGACGATGTCATCGAAAATCTTAATATCCTCGACTACGATTATTTTTTCCAAATCGTAGATGCTTTATTGTTGGAAGATATGCCGAAGGTGTTGAATTTGTTTGATCAAATTTTGAGGAAAGGATTTGAGTCTGATATTTTTATCAATGGATTGGCGGAGCATCTGCGAAATGTATTGGTTTGTAAAGATGAACAGAGTTTGCAATTATTGGAGGTTAGTGAAAGTTTGCAGGAGCGTTATCGCCAGCAAGCACAATTGGCACCCACTGCTTTTTTATTGACCACCCTTAATCTTTGCAATGATTGTGATATCAATTATCGGATGGCGCGCAACAAACGTTTGCATGTAGAAATGGCTTTGATAAAAATGACCTACATCAACCGTGCGGTCAATTTAGCGCAACAAGCACCAGTTGTAAATTCCGCTCCTGTCGTGGAAAAAAAAACACCTGAACCTAGGTTAAATCAAAATCAAGCACCTGCACCAACCGTGCAAGCACCGCCACCTGCTGCACCAGCAATTTCACAAAATCCTCAACAAGTAGTAGCGCCGCCCAAAGCAACACCTACGGTTTCAACGCCGAAGCTGAATAATCCTACCGCACCACCGCCTGTAAAAAATACGAACCTCTCGGGAGGGCTTAAAAGTAAATACAGTACTCCTTCTTTATCGATCTCAAGTGTACAAGAAGAAGTGGCCAAAGAGCTCGAAGAGGCCAACCAAGAAAAGCCGCCCTTGGTTTTAGTAGAGGTGCAAGCTAAGTGGAAAGCTTATTCTGAAAAATCGACTTCCCCAACGCTTAAGATTGCGATGAAAAAATCGGAATTAAGTTTGTCGGAAA
>CAYQRA010000728.1:0-3793 GCA_964419315.1 uncultured Saprospiraceae bacterium
AAGAGGATACCCGCAAATCCGGGAACGGTCAATACCGTTCCGATAGAAGCCAAAGCTCCGAAGATAAAGAACAAGTTGAGTAATAAGGCCAAGATCGAAACGATACCACCTCCACCATAGTAGAAGATCATAAATAAGATTACGATACCAAAACCAATCAACATTGCATTGATAGATCGGCTGATGTTTTCAGCTCCCAAAGAAGGACCAACTAAGGTCTCTTGGATGATCTGTGGTTTGGCAGGAAGTTTACCGATTTGTAGGATTTTAGCTAAATCCTTACCCTCTTGCAAAGTATAAGTTCCAGAGATAGAAGAACTACCGGACATAATCGGATTGATTACTCGTGGAGCAGAAACTACTTTGTCGTCCAAGACGATAGCAATTTCTCGATTATTATCATTGGCAGCTTTGGTCGTCATTTGTCCCCAAGTACGTGCACCTTCTCCATCCATCAAAAGGGAAACTTCTATTTGCCCAGATTGTGGATTTGGATTGGCGCTGGCACGGGTTACGTGATCTCCTTCTAATGGAGCCGTATTGCCTTTATCTTTTTTGATGGCATAAAGTTCATAATTAGGAATGGCATCTTCTCCCAAACTTTCATACCCCGTTGCAGGACTTCTCCCCCAAAAGAAAACCAAATCTTTCGGGAACATCTTGGCAATTTCAGGGTTGGCCAACATCTTGCTAACTTCGTCTCGCTCATTCTCTTTTGCCAAGCCCATAACAGACGGAGGCATGGTAGCTTGACCCGTTGCCGTGATATTTACCGTCAATTTTGACAATAAAGGCCCGGTGTCGCCCAAGTTGTTTTGAGAAGAGAAAGTAGTATCTATTACAATGGTAGAATCAGTAATGTTTCCATTATCATCATACATGTATTCGGTACGTTCGGCAGTAGTATATTCAGGAACATCCTGTTCCACTTCTTCGGCGCCATTGAGGCTACCCAATTGCTTCAATTTTTGATCTGCTAGTCTAAAAGTTCCACCAATTCCGGCATCAGAGATGCGGTAAACATTCCAAAATTCCAATTTGGCAGCATTTTGTAGAAAAGCTCTTGCACGTGCTGGGTTACTGATACCTGGAAGTTCCACGGTAATCAAGTCACGAGCAGCATCCAATGAGATATTAGGTTGAATAACTCCTAATTCATCTATACGTTCTTTTAGTAGGTCAAAAGTCAAGCTTACGGTTTCATTCGCTTTGGCACGAATGGTACGAATTACTTCTGAATCCGAAGATTCAATGGTAATGTCCTCTCTGAGGCTCTCATTGGCGTAAAAGATGTTCGCCATCTTTTTACCATCTGTATTGGCAGCTTTGAATGCGTCTGCAAAAAGCGTCACATAATCAGATTGAGAACCGGCCATGGCCCTGGAGGCATTTTCTAACGCAGCTATAAAAGTAGGGTCCTTGGAGTCATTGGCCAGACTTCTGATGAAGTCACGTAAATCAACTTGTAAGACGACAGACATTCCGCCTTTCAAATCTAGTCCCAGCGCGAGCTGCGAACCTTTTAATTCTTGATAAGTCCACTTCTTGATCATCGGGATCGAGAAGACTACCTCGTTTGACATTGAGTCCAGGTAGGCACTTCTTGCGGCTTTCTCTTCGGTTTGTTGATCATCTAGATCAGCGATTCCTTGAGTAACACTTTTTGCATAAGCATCTGCAGCATTCTCGACGCTTCTGGTTGGAAGCATGTAAAAGTACTGTAATGCCGATACTAAAAAGATCGCCACAAGAAAGAATTTAATGATACCTTTTCCTTCTTGCATGTGTTAAAAAATTTACTTTTATAAAATGTGTTAGAAAAAACTCCGCAAATATAAATGTTTTCAAATAGAATTGCTCGAAATGACTAAAAATCATTATACGAGTTCTGTTAGAATTCATCTATCCTAATGAATAAAGGGGATTCAGCCGTATTTTTCTTGGCTGGGGACTCCTGATTTTGATTCAAAAAGGAGAAAATCCCGCTTACATCATTAATTATGTACTGTTCTATAGCTAAAAATCATACCCAAACACTATTATACTAGATGATTTTGGATAAAATGAATTTTATCTTTAAACAGTATCTTTTTTTATACGAAAGTACCTCTGGAAAGTTGTAAGTTTTGGGACTATCCGAGGATGGAAATAGGGAAGGAGGATTTGTTAAGTCCGCAAATTATCCTATTTTTCCGCTCAAAGCAAGTCCGCTTTGTAAAAACCATTCTAAAATCACTAAAAACCTAAGGAATATGGGATTATTTTCTTTTTTAAAAAATGCAGGAACCAAAGTTCTAACGAAAAAAAATACTGCAGCTGTAGATACAGAAGAAATCAAAAGATTGCAGGAAGAAGTTTTGCGTAAGCAAAAACTGGTATTATTGAAAGGAATCGTAAAGAGTATGAGAATTAAGGTGGAAAACCTTGAATTGGATTATGATGATGAAACGGTAACGGTTTATGGTCAGGTGGAGAAACAAGCAACCAAAGAGAAATTGATTCTTACTTTGGGTAATGTATCGGGCGTATCTGCGGTAGATGATCGAATTTCGGTAACGAATCCTAAGCCAGAAGCGGAGTTTTACGAAGTAAAACGAGGAGACTCTCTTTCCAAGATTGCTAAGAAGTTTTATGGAGATGCTTCTAAATACAAGAAAATATTTACGGCTAATAAGCCAATGCTGAAAGATCCGAATAAGATTTTTCCTGGTCAGACTTTACGAATTCCTAAGTAAGTAAAGAAAGTTTGCCGCAGATTACGCAAATCTCGCAGAACGGACGTTCGATCGTAAATGATCTGCGGAACCTGCGTAATCAGCGGGAGATTGACAAAGGAAATCCTCGATAGTAAATAATAACTGTTTCATCTCAATTTGTAAAGAGTTTTATTTTTCAAAATAGGCGAATACAGAATCTAGCCTTCAGAGAATTGCTTCATTTCAATACTCAATATCCCATAAAGCTCCGCCATCCAATGCGGACAGGCAAAACAAGCTTCCCAACGCTGATCCTGACGGATATCATTTGGAAAAACCAATACTTTATTCTCTTTACTTGTCGCTAACCATTTTTGCAGTGGTGGGTGTTTTTCTTGCCAAGTCTGGAAGGAAAGTTCGCGTTTTAAGGCTTTTTTTCCCAGTTTGTCTTTATAAAAAGCATTCGGATATCTCAAGCCCCAATCTTGATCGAATTGCTGCAAAACATACGAACCTATCGGAAAATCAAAGGGCTCCTTGATTTGGAGTAATTCTAGCAATCGAGGTTCTTTAGCTTTTTCGGCAGTCCAAATCTCTATTTTTCCTTCTTTACAAAACAACAAATATTGAATGGCAGAAGAATCGTGTAAAATGCTTTCTGCCTCCATTTTCGCCAATCCAGAAGGGTTTTCCGAAGATTGGCAGCTCCAAAAGAAGAGGAGACAAAAGGAGAACAAAAAATAAAAGCTGAGTTTCATGGATTTATTCGTTCAAGGCCCAATCGTATTCGACAAATTCGATTTTCGCATTTTTGTTGATAGGGGTGCTAGAATATTCATTCAAAAAGGCAATCAAATCTCCAAAATCTTCTCCATACCAATCGAATATCTTAGATAACTTGATTTTCTTAGCGCTGATCTCATTGAGTGAACCATTGATGAAAGCCTTACTTTGCTTTTCAAAATTACTATTGAGATTGGCAGCCGTCCAAGCGCGATTGAGTACTGGAGGGCAAGATTTGGCGGCACAATTGACCGCAAAGGGTATTCTAGCATCTTTAAATTGAGGACGTAAAATGTTGTTTTCAATATCATTGA
>CAYQRA010000729.1:0-3791 GCA_964419315.1 uncultured Saprospiraceae bacterium
TGTTTAGTCAAAATGAATATTCAGTATTCAATGACTGGATATTCAATATTCATTTACTCCTACCGACAAAACAGTAGTAAGCGCTATTTAAAAAATTGAAACCTACCCTAAGGATATTGTGACCTGTGGCCGTATTTTTAGACGGAAAAGCTTGTCTATATTTAAATTTCTATCGTATATTGAAAATAGAAAACAAATAATGGATGTTGGTCCTCCCAAGGAGAAAGATAGCCCAGCTGAAACAATGAGAAAATGAGAAAAAATCCCTTAAACACGATTGGAACGTGGAGTATCGTATTGGTTTTGATATGGACTAGCTACACAGAGACCAAAGCATTTGTACTAGAAGAAACGATAGAGGCATTAATCAAAAAACATTATAAATGCCAATTTGATAAACCAGATAGTGCGGTTTATTACCTCCATGAAGCCCTCGATATTGCCAAGAAGGATGTCAATAAAAGTCTTCGTCTTAATACGATCCTAGCTTGGTATTATGCCAACCGGCAAGTCCATTTGGATTCCTCTTTAATTTATATCAAGCGAGCAACTGAGCTAATCAAAGAAGCGGATGATAGTCTGCTCATTGCCCGCGCCATGACTTTTAGTGGCCATATATATGATCGGAAAAAGAATTTTAGGAAGGCTATAGAATGGCAAGAGCAAGCCATTGCCATGAAGCTGATACTCAACGATTCCGCAGCCATTACCTTCTCTTATAATTTACTGGCCAATAGTTATAGAAACCTTGCGAATAGCAGCAAGAAAATGGGCCATGACTATAGGAATGAAGAACTATATAAAGATGCCTTATCCTACTATTCCCAAGCATTTTCCTACTGTAATAATAGTCGATGCCCTGCTTTGGTGGGTAGGAATATAGGAATCACCTACCTACACATGAAAGCGTTTTCAAAAGCAGAAAAGTATTTTGAAGAATCTATTCAGATCTACCAAAGTCTCCAACAAAAGAAGGGCGAAATACTCACGAGAGTCAAACTCGGCGTATTGTATACCGAGCGAGAACAATATCAAAAAGCACTAGAACAATTTTTTATTGCAGAACAATTTTATAAGAAGAAAGAGAAAAAAAATAGCATCATTCCATTGCATCGAAATATGGCTAGGGTCTATTTGCGTTTGGGCGAATTGGAAGCAGCGGAGGAAAACGCCTTGCGTTCGCTCAAGGTATCCCAGAGTAGAAAGGAAAATTATAGTCAACTAGAAACCATCGCCTTGCTCGTAGAGATTTTTGCCCAACAAAAAGATTTCGAGTCTGCCCATAATTATCAGCAACAATATCAGTCGCTCAAAGACACTTTCTCTTATCATGAAATCAAAGAGGAATTATTGAATCAAAACTTGATTGAAGAAATCAATGCCAACAAAATTAAATTACAACTCGCTGAGCAAGATAAAATAATCACCGATCAAAAAGCTAAAAACTTATTTTTAGTAATTGTATTGCTTATTATTTCTAGTATCCTACTATTTATTTTAGGGAGCTATTTTTACCAAAAAAGACTTGAAAAACTAGGCCTACAAATTAAGGTGGAAAGCGATAAAAGAGCAGAAGTAAGTCAGGCGCTTGAGGAGGAACGAAAGGTGTCTAAACAACTCCAAACAGAGGTCGAGCACCACATCCGACAATTGTCAGAAATGGGAGAAGGCAATGGGGCTAAAAAGAACAAAGAAGCCATCGCTAATCTTTACCAGTTAAGATTATTGACGAATGAAGATTGGACAGAATTTAAGCGTTTATTCTTAAATGTCAATCCCAATTTTTTCGATAAATTCATCAAGGAAAATCCCAATATCTCCGTGGGGGATCTTAAAATTGCGGCACTCGCTCGACTCAATTTTAATAATACCGAAACTGGAGAAATGATGGCCATCTCTGCGGAAAGTGTCCGTAAAGCCAGATACAGACTCCGACAAAAATTACAACTAGCAGATAATAAAGCATTGCAGTCTTATATTTTCTCTCTATAAGTCTGTCCCGTTCTTGTCCCATTCTTTTCTTTCCTGACTTAAAGCTCCTAAAATCAGGCATTTGTCTCGTTTTTGTCATGGGTAAATCCTACACATGTCATTCCCCAATGACGTAACATTGCGCTATCAATTATTCAAAAATAACAGATTGAAGTTGCTTTGAAGGGGCTCCTGCCTATGCTTAAAATGACTTGTTGAGGTGCCAGCGAGCACTCTAAAGCAACTACTCAATTGAATCTGTTCTAACCAATCTAAAGTTTCAATTTTATGAAAAACAAAAACTTAATCCTTGCACTACTATTCCTCCTTTGGACCGGATTAGTAGTCGCTCAGGAAAACAATCGATTTACGGATGCCAGTCGACTCACTTATGTGAAAAAGAAAACAGGAGCCAATGGAAACGGAAGTATCGTAGGTATCACGGATACCCGAGTCAAATACCATAAAATTCAGTATAGAGGCCGATTGACTTATCATCAAAACCTTGATTTTTTTGATCCCCCAGGACCAAATGGATCACATGGAACGCATGTGGCTTTAAAAGCTTTTGACAATGGCAATTTAGAACCTGTAAAAAAACAGGCGGCTGATGGGACTGTAATTTTTTCCAAATTGGTAGAAGATGATCTTAATACAACGCTCCCTTTAATTCCTAATTTATACGTTGGCAATCGATCTCTAAGACTTAGATCTAACGCGGATCTCACGGGATTCTATGATCCCGATACGGAGTTCTTAGATGGCGTCATGTTGAATCATGAAAATTTCATTTATGTCTATTCCGCCGGAAATGAAAAAGGATCAGGTATGACTCGTGATGATTATGGCTTGTACACCAGCAATGATCCCAATTTTGCAGGGATCGCTAATGATAATGTATGGGCTAGAATTTCTGGTAATCGAAAACAAGGTAAGAATGGGATTACGGTAGGTTCTCTAAAACCTATTGACAAACCCAGTACGGTTAGCTCCAATGGTCCCGCTTATGATGGTCGGATAAAACCAGAAATTGTTTCCAATGGAGGTGGACCTAGTGCCGCTACTTCCTTCTCTGCACCAATCATTGCAGCGTCGATAAGTGTATTACAACAACTTTACCAAGAAGCCCATCCACAGAAATTAGCAGCTCCAGCGGCTTATATGAAAGCACTCCTTTTAAATACCGCAGATGATATCGGTCGTCCCGGTCCAGATTTTACCACTGGTTTTGGACGAGTCAATTCCAGAAGAGCTTATGAAGCGATGAAGGAGGATCAAATGGCGAGCTATGATCTAGTGGAAAATGAGGAGGTAAATGTTGACTTTGATGGTTCAGGGACGAATATTATTCTTATTCCTCCAACCACCCAAGGAAGCAAATGGGCCAAATTGAAAATCATGCTTTACTGGCATGATGTCAATGATATTTCTAACCCCAATAAAGCTTTAGTCAATGATATCGATTTATCTGCTTCGCATGTTAAATTCAATGGAACTCTTATTGACAACTATCTTCCCTTGGTTCCAGATCATCGCTATCTAAATGGTGCCAATGGAAATAAATTATTGGACCCTGCAAAAGAACGAATAGATCATATCAATAATGTAGAACAAATCGTTATCGAAGATCTTGTACCGGGGAGTTATGTAAAAGTAAATTTAGACGCTTTTTCTATTCCTAATGGTTCCCAAAAATGTTATGTCGTTTATGATTTAGTACCAGAAGAATTGGTGATGATTTATCCGGTGGAAGGAGAAACGGATATTTTGGTTCAGGGAGAATCAGAGTATATCCGTTGGGATGCCAGTGGCTTTAAAGG
>CAYQRA010000730.1:0-3783 GCA_964419315.1 uncultured Saprospiraceae bacterium
TACACGTAGTAACTCAATATCGGTACTGGTGCATTAGCTATATCCGGTAAATCTGGATCAAAAGGATCAGTACCTGTTGGGGAATTGGGGGGTGGTGTTGAGCTATTGGCGGAAGCCATCATTTCTCCTAAAGAGATCGTCGTCGTTCCACCTTCCGTATCTCGCAACCGGAATCTTTGCCGATCGCTTTCGATTGGCATTTGTACTATTACGTCATATAAACTGGGATCGTGAAGGCCAATCTCTTCTTCAATGAGTAGATACTTTGAACTATCAGATTTCCAATTGATGTAATATAAATTATTGGGTAATTTATAGGTACTATCTGGATTAAGCAATTTTTCAATGATATTTCTTGCGGCTAGGTTATCCAAATGTTCAAAATCCGGTTGTCCTTTGCTAGAAAAAAGAGTACTCGCCAGTACGGTGGGTACTTTATCTTCATTATTATTGGTTAGGTTTTGGAGGGTACTAGCATTCGTTCTTTGTACACCTGCGCCCATACTTTCGATGCCACTGGGCCAGTTTATAGTTGGTAAATGTTCCATTTTTGCTACTCGGTCGGTGCCATAGACATACCAAGTTAATCGATCATCGGTAAAGTCATAAATCCCTAATTCCTGACCACTTGCAGAACGGAGGTAGTATTCAGAAACACCCACCGTATTTGCGGGACCACTTGTCGATTCTTTATAAATCCTAGCATCGTTTACATCATATTGGTAATGGATGGTTTCATCCCCACTCGCAGGTTCTTTCTGAATTGTCCAAGGCAAATTAGCGCGGCCATAAGTTATATCTGAAATGCCTTCATTATAGGTGATTAGGAATCTATCGTCAAATATTATATTACCGCGTAAGTCATAATTCATTACTCGATTAGAGACATGATTTAAACCATTGACAAACTGCTGAACAAGGTTTAGTTTATTGGTGCCTGCAATGTATCGATAGCCGAAGACATGTTCGTCTAAAGTACTTCCTCCATTCGTTGGAGTGAGCACACTACGATGTACTATTTTGAAATTCCCTATTTTATCATAAGTATAGGAAGTCGTTCCCCAAGGCGAAACACCTGAGGGAGGAGGAGGTCCTCCGGCGATGTTACAATCGGCATTGACCAAGCGATTTAAACCATCATAATTATAGGTATAGGTGCTGGGGTTATTAAAGCTTCCGGGATCATTCGAGGCAGGAGAAAATTTATAGACTCCTTGACTGGAATTGATATTGCCATTATAATTTCCGGGATAAATGGTGGTCCCCAAATCATCGTAATAAAGATTCCAATCAAACAAGGTGCTATTAATATTAGTCAACCGATAGCGGTCATCATCATAGGTATATTGCACCACATCGACTTCCACATTCTTACAGGAAGTATTGTTTTTACTCGCATAATGCCGACGATGAGTAACGACTCCTTTTATATCATCATAATCATAGCTGGCTACCAAATGTCCATTGCTTTTGGAATTATCAAAATGGGCGTAAACTTCTTTTAATCGATTCCAACTATCATAGGTGTAGTGGTATTGTATATCCAAGAGTTGATCCGAATTTAAATCTATGTTTTGAGTTTTTACCCCACCTCCAAGATTGTATTCTGGGTAGTCCATGCGAACGACTAAGCCCGGTAAATTGGCAGTGATTCCATTATAATTAAATTGATCAATTTCCCATCTCAAAAAGCCATCATTATGATAGGACATAAATTTAAAATCTATTGGTTCGCCGCTCAAGTTATAGCTAACACTTTGCACCAATTTACCTTTGGCATTTTGGATGCCATCGGTGAGGTAATCCCTAATCTCTGAGCGAGTGAGATTAAAGGTTGACGGATCATAGCGTCCATAAAACCATTCCTTTTCAAGAATCATACTGGGGCTAATCCAAGCCGTTTCGTACAGTAACATATTGGGATCACTAATCCAAGGAAGGCCTCCATGAGCAAATATATTGGGACTTACAGTACTTGAAAATTTTGCTTGAGCAATCATTCTACCATAAAAATCATATTTATAAAACCGTGCTTCTCCTTCCGCATCAAGTTCCACTATTAATTGTCCTCTTGAGTTATAGGCATATCTATTGGTACCTCCATCAACGGTCGTTTTTTCACTCAATTGCCCTAGATAATTATAGACATAATTAGTAGTCTGTCCATTGGGATTAATTACGGTAGTTACATTTCCCTGGCTATCGTAATAAAGTACGGTAGCTACCGTTCCATGCATCGTAATGACCGCTACTTTTTGCCCTAAAGCATTGCTATACTCTGCTACTCCTTTTTGGTCTTCATCCTCGGTAGTGGTCCGATAGAATAGATCTCCTTTTGGTGTTTGCACACTAAGTCCTGCACCAGCAATTGCATTGGCTAAGTCCGTCGCACTTACGGCACAATAAGTATTGGTTACCACCTTTGTACCATTGATCGACAAACCATTTTTTGAAGATTTTAAAAGTCGAGATTTTGGATTATTCTCGTAGACAAATTCTGCATGATCCGTAGGATCACCGGTAAAAAGAGTCTGTGGAAGAAATCCTGCGAATGGTTTCAATTGTAAAGAAATACGACCAAGCTCATCAAAAATTGGATTTTGAAAAACGACTTGATTATCTCGCGTGACTCCTCTTGCACGCCCCAATGGATCGACAAAAGATCTTTCGAAATAAGAAACGCCTTGATCCACGTAGGTCGTTGTTTTTACAAAATTTTGATAGGTCCGCCCCTTAAAGTTTTTGACCGGATCATTCTGCCATTGATGATAAATCGTCTCTTGCAATAAATCTCCATTTCGGAAGGCTTTATGAAGTCGACCAAAATCATCGTAGGTGTAGCTTAGTACCATGCCATTAGGATCGGTCATTGCTACTACTCGTTTTTTATGGTCATAGGTATAATGGGTAGTTAAAGCATCTGCATCTCCATATCCAACCGTAACAGATTTTGGAACTCCTGCATCTCTATTTCTCCAAAGATATACCCACTCATCATAATCGCCATTACAGCTTTTGTATTCTAAAATATCATTGGGTCCAAATTCATAACGCGTAATTAATCCCTGATCATCTTTTTCTTCTACCACCTGTCCTTGTCGGTTCCGAATTAAAATTTCTGTTAGTAATTGTGGATTCGTATTATCCGGGTAACTTGGCGTAAAATTAGAACTAGAGTAGGCAACCGTTTCATTACTGGGTGTACTTTCTACCTGTTGCTTAACTCTTTTTAGAAAAATCTTCCCCTTAATCTGGTTAAAAACCATTGCTCCAAAAGGATCATCATATTCATCTTGAATCATAAAAGCGTCTGTTGTACTTCCTACCGGATAGTAAGCTGTCGTATCACTTCCCTCATTACCTGGCCCGGTACTACTTACATTGGCCCCAACACTTCGGTTATTCCCAGATCCAGTAGCATTTCCTCCGGTAACGCCATCGCAGTCACAGAACCAAAAAAACCAAGACCCCGGTATATCATACCGACAACTAAAACCTGGTGGCGCTGTATCCGCATGATAACGAATACACGTTCTCCCAAATTTGTCAATGATATAATTAGGATCCCAACCAAGATCGCCATTGGAAGTAGTAGGATAAGGACTACAGGGAAAAGTGACCGATGTGTCTGGGTTGGGCACTTGGGTTAGTACGAGCTCATACTCTGGCAACCAGTCGTGATCATATTCGTAATAATTTGACTTACTAACTGGATTTTCCCCCTCTGCTTTGGTGGTGATTCTCGTTTCATAAGGCAGATTTCTAACCTTATCTCTATAAGCT
>CAYQRA010000731.1:0-3766 GCA_964419315.1 uncultured Saprospiraceae bacterium
AGCGATACTCTTGGCGAGTGGGGAAGCTTTGATGCGACTATCACTACTACTAGAAGCACCATTAGCCGAACTCGTCTCTGCCACGAGGACTTCAGCAGGAGCAGCTGACTCTTCAGCGCTTGGTGCGGCTACCGCACTTTCACTACTTGCTTCTGCTTCTTTTAGTAGAGCTGTATAATCTTCTCCTTTTTCTCCAATCACGGCAAGGATACCATTGACGAGTACTGGACCCTCTTTTACTCCAATATAAAGTAAAACGCCTTCTTGAAAACTTTCTAATTCCATAGTCGCCTTATCGGTTTCTACTTCCGCCAAAACATCTCCTGGTTCAACGGAATCACCAACTTCTTTGAGCCATCCTACAATGACACCTTCTTCCATCGTGTCACTCATTCTAGGCATGCGAATGATATCTGCCATAATTATCTGAATTTTAAATTTAAATATTTGGAGTTGTTTAAAAATCCATAAGATGCTTGCGACTTGATCTTTTTTCCCCTTAAGCAAGTAAGGGGCGGGCTCTTTTCCGCCCACAAAGGAGCTATCAGCTTAATAAAAGGCTCAATAGATTAGAAAAAAACTCTAGGTCTCGAATTATTAAACAACTTCTTTAAGTAACTGTAAAAATGCAATAAAAAAAATAAAAGGAGGAATGATTATTTACAAAAATCCTAAAAAATAAGAATTACTTGTCTTATGTTTTGACTTATTGGAGTTTGATCTAGTGGAAAACAATCTATTTGAATTTTTTATAGGAAAATAGAGGAAAAAGAGGCACTCGAAAATCCTCTTGAATTCCTTAACTTTGTAACTATGAATTTTTCATCCAAGTTAATAGAAGAAGCCGTAGGGTCATTTGCAAGTTTGCCCGGGATCGGTAAGAAGACTGCCTTGCGGCTCGTATTGCATTTGATGAGTCAGGAAGAAGAGATGACCGAAACTTTTGCGGAAGCAATCGTAAAAATGAGAAAAAACATCAAATCCTGTACTCGTTGTCATAACCTATCCGACGAAGTGCTTTGTAATATTTGTCAGGATACGCGAAGAAATAAGCAAGTTCTTTGTATCGTAGAAGGCATTCGAGATATTATGGCTATTGAAGATACGGCACAATTTAAAGGTACCTATCATGTTTTGGGAGGAGTGATCTCTCCAATTGAAGGAATTGGCCCGGATGATTTGAATATCAATTCCTTGATAGAACGAATGGAGAAAAAAGAAATAAAGGAAGTCATCATGGCGATTAGTCCGACGATAGAGGGAGATACTACGATCTTTTTCTTATCCAAAAAACTAGAAGCTTATGATATTAAGATAAGTACGATTGCAAGAGGGGTTTCGTTTGGTGGAGAATTGGAGTATGCCGATGAATTGACTTTGGGGCGGTCGATAGTTGCCAGAGTTCCTTATCGTGGCAAAGGTTAGTGCTAGATGTGTAAAGAAAATGATTCTTATAAATTGATTACCTGCTGAGATGAAGTTATCCGTCATCATTGTTAATTACAATGTAAAGTATTTTCTAGAGCAGGCTTTGCTTTCGGTTAGAAAAGCGATCGTCAATTTGGAGGCGGAGGTTTTTGTAGTTGATAATAATTCTGTGGATGATTCGGTACCGATGGTGCGCGAAAAATTCCCAGAAGTCCACCTCATTGCGAATAAAGATAACCCAGGTTTTTCGAAAGCCAATAATCAAGCTATTCGTCTGGCGAAAGGAGAGTATGTTTTATTACTCAATCCAGATACGGTAGTAGAAGAGGATACTTTTGAGAAGTGTATTCGTTTTATGGATGCTCGTCCTAAAGCTGGTGCATTAGGAGTGAAAATGATTGATGGCTCCGGCAATTTTTTGCCAGAATCCAAGCGGGGTTTTCCCGCTCCATTTGTGGCCTTCTGCAAAATGTTTGGCTTGTCTAAAATATTTCCGAAGTCCGAAAAATTTAATCGCTACCACCTTGGTTTTTTAGATAAAGATAAAAACCATGAAATAGAAGTTTTGGCAGGTGCCTTTATGTGGTTGCGTGCAAGTGTGCTGGAAGAAGTAGGCTTGTTGGATGAATCCTTTTTTATGTATGGAGAAGACATTGATCTGTCGTATCGGATCGTAAAAGGTGGGTATGAAAATTATTATTTGGCGGAAACAACTATCATCCATTACAAAGGAGAAAGCACTAAAAAAGGAAGTCTCAATTATGTACGGACTTTCTATAATGCCATGATCATTTTTGCGCGCAAGCATTTTACCGGAGATAAAGCTAGGAGTTTTATTTTTCTTTTGCAGATGGCGATTTATGTTCGTGCCTTTTTGACGCTAATCAATAATTGGGGACACCGACTTTTCCTTCCGTTGCTCGATGCGCTGGCGATCTTTATTGGCATGTATTTTCTCAAAGATTTTTGGGCCAATTACTATTTCAATAATCCAGATTATTATCAACCTACTTTTGTTTTATTTAATATTCCTCTTTACATCAGTATTTGGCTTGGGGTGGTTTATTTTAGTGGAGGTTATGACCAGCCGCGAAGTATTCGAAAGCTGATTAGGGGATTGCTGGTTGGTACGGTTTTATTAGCAGCGGTGTATGGTTTTTTGGATTTAGAATATCGTCCTTCGCGCTTGTTGATTATTTTGGGAGCCGTATGGGCAATGCTTTCTACGGCAGGGATTCGCGTGTTTCAGCATTTTTTAAAGCATGGAAATTTTAATGTTGGCCTAGAAAAAACAAGGAATTTGGTCATAGTCGGTACCGAAAAAGAAAGTACGCGGGTCCGCCAATTGATCCATCAGGCTCAGGTATTCAAAAACTTTATTGGAGTTGTTGCTCCTCCCAAAGAAGCAGAAGATCCAGAGACTTATTTGAGTAGTTTAGATGCTTTAGATGAGGTGGTACAAATCTATAAAGTAGATGAATTGATTTTTTGTTCTCGGGATATCAGTAGCCAAGAAATCATGCATTGGATGACTCGTTTGGGACCAGAGATGGAGTATAAAATTGTTCCATTGGAAAGTGAAAGTATCATCGGGAGTAGTTCGAAAAATAGTGCGGGAGAATTGTACACCGTCGATATTCGTTTTCAAATAGGAACTTATATGGCTCGGCGAAATAAGCGCGTATTGGATTGGATCTTGTCTTTGACCTTTTTATTAAGCTTACCAGTGCTGTTTTTTTGGGTGAAAAAACCGATGCAATTAGTGCGAAATATTTTTGCGGTATTATTGGGTAAAAAAAGTTGGGTAGGGTATAAAAAGTCCCAAGAAAGTATTCCTCATTTGCCTAAAATTCGCCCCGGTGTTTTAAATCCATTGGATGTATTGCTTTTTAGTAGTATCAATTCTCATACGATTCAGAGACTCAATTTTTTATATGCCAAAGACTATTCTGTAACGCGCGATTTGGAGATCGTATGGAAAGGACTGAAAATTTTAGATCAAGTCTAATCAAAAATGTTATGATGGATTCCACCCAAAGATTCTCAAAGACCGTAGCTAATTATATTCGTTTTCGTCCTGCTTATCCAGTTGAATTTTTAAACTTTATTCAAGAAGATTTAGGTGTAAATGCGCAGACTACGATCGCTGATATTGGCTCAGGAACTGGAAAGTTGACCGCTCTGCTTCTACAAAACCAAGGTCCGGTCTATGCGGTAGAACCGAATGGCCCTATGCGAAAAGCTGCGGAAGCACAATTGGGAAAAAATAAAAATTTTAAAAGTATAAATGGAACCGCAGAGACTACACAATTGCCCAATAATTCCGTAGACTTAATAA
>CAYQRA010000732.1:0-3765 GCA_964419315.1 uncultured Saprospiraceae bacterium
TTCTATCTGCGATTAAAGTGTCCAAAGATTTATTGGCTTCCAGATTTTTCTTAAAAATTTCAAGAATAAATGGAATTTTTAGATAGTCGATGTATTCAAAAGTAAAGGTGTTATTGGCTACTTTATGCCAATCCAGAAAGAGTTGTTTGATTTTGCCTAAGGCAAAAATGATCTTAGAGGTTTCTTTATCTAATTGCGTTTTTACAGTCAGATCCAAAAAAGTTTTGTTGAACATTTGAGGACAATCCAATGCCCATCCAATGACCACACTCCATAGATAGGCTAGCGTATAAACCTGCGCATGACCTAGATAGGGATACGAACCTTGAATATGATCGATGAGCCATTCATTTTGAGAAATCACAAATTGACTTAATCGTTGGACATGATTTTCTTCCAAAGAATTGTTTAAGTCTTTTCGGATCAAATCTGTGATACAAGTATTTTCATAAGCGATCATATTGGAACCCACGGAGTATAAAGGATCTGCGAAGACCGCCGCTTCTCCGGTACAAGCCCATCTATTGATAGAAGCCACTTCCGTGGCAGAATGACTGTAGTTTTTGGTACGTAGAAAATCCTCTATGGTAAAGTTTTCTAGATGAGCCGCGATAGCGGGTTCATTGGTCTGTAGCCATTCCTTTGCTTTTCCTTTGGTACTGAAAGTCTTGAGGTCATGATAGGCTTCAGAAGCCACAATGCCAATACTGGTATAGCCAGAATTTAAAGGAATTAGCCAGACCCAATATCCGGGCCCCATGATGTGAAAGGTAGAATAGTATCTGTTTTTATGAGGGACATGATTGTGATAAGTGGTGTTGTCTTTACTCACCATGTCTTCTACATCAAATCTTCCTTTTACTCGAAACCACACTGCATTATGCGGTGTTTTGGTAGGCTTCGTGAGTTCAAATTTTTGATGGAAAAAGAAACGTCTACCCATCGCATCAATGACCCATCTGCAAGACAAGTCAAAATCCTGATCGTCCGTTTTGATTTTTACGATATTGTCTTGCGCCTTTTCATTGATCTCTATGTCTTTCAAGGTGGCACCATCAATGATCTCTACACCATTGAGTTTATTGATGTTGTACAAATCATTTTCCAAAACGCCTCGATCCATTTGCAGGGAGTCGTAGGGAGGATAATCGGATAAGCCGATCTCCGGTCGGTCAGTCCAGTTTTGCTGCCCCTCTCCTAAAATAAATCGAAAGCCTAGTTTTTTGAAATGCGCATTTTTAAAATAAGAGGCCAAGTCCAAATCTTCCGTGAAGTAGTAAGAAGCGATTTCGGTGGTCGATTCTCCTACTTTATACGTCGCAATGGGTTTGGGGAATTTTTGTTTTTCCAGAACTAAAGTATTGAGTTCTGGGAATTCTACTTTTAGTTGCCTTGCTAAGGTGAGGCCCGCTAGGCCACCTCCGCAAATAATGACGTCGTATTTGTTTTTCTTTGGTATCATATTATCTGTCTTTTTTAATAACTTTTAATTGGGGATTATTTTTTAATGTCTGTGTTGGGTTTATTTTTTAGGCTTAGGGCGGCTAATGATTTTTTACAAACGGTGTCGGTGCTATAGCCCTTTAAAATTTCCAGTCGGTTTAGTTTATACCTCATAAGCATTCTCCGTCGTGCAGCTTTGAACAGAATGTCATCAAGAGATTCTTTCTTGGGTAGAGTTAGAGTCTATCTGAAAGGTAGACCCTAACTTATTTCTGATATTTAGAGCCTTTTCTCTTTAGAAATATTAGGAGTTACCTTCCAGATAGCTCCTAATTTATTTTAGTAATCTACAATAACTTTCCAAGTTGATGATATTTAGCTTTGAGCTGCGCGCTAGCTTAAAACAAATCAAAATCAAAGGACTTCTTAACTTCTTGATTGCTATTATCTTTCTTCAATGCCTTCATCTCTATCCCCGGATTGGCAAGCACCTCGTCCGCTATTAAAAGGATGGTATTGCCTATCTCCTGTATGGTATTCGCTTTAAATAAGTCACTATTATAATCCAAAGCGATCAGCAACGAATCTTCTAGTTCATTGAGTTCTATTCTTAAATCTACCATGCTGATGATTCCTGAATTGCTGAGGTCTGCGGTGGAAATGTCTTCTTTATCTTGTAGACTACTTTCTGCCATTTCTTTATTTTGCATCACAATGACCACATCTGAAAAAGGCATTCGGTCGTAATAGCGTTTTACATTTAAGTCGCTTGCCAACTTGTCAATAGGATAGAATTGATAGTTGAATACTTGCAACATAAATTCTTTGATTGCTTTTAGCAAGGCTCGAAAAGTCTGGGTATCCTGTAGTGTAGTATGTACAGGGATGCTATTGATGTAAGGGCCTATTTGATTTTGTAAGTCCAAATGAAAACGTCCGTGGACGGGCGTTCTGACCGTGATTTCATTGCTGTTGATCTGTCGGGCCAAACTGACTTTTAGAAGACTGATCAATAGCATGTATAGACTTACATTTTCGACTTCAGCAAGCTCTTTTAGCTTCGCAAATTTATGACTTGGTAAAGTGACGGCGATGCGTTGTCCATTTGTCGTCTTTTCTTTTTGTCGTTTATAATCTGTAGGAAAGTGAAAGTCTTCGACGCCATTGGGATATTGCTTTTTCCAAAAATCCAAGGCTTTGCTGCCCAAGCTTCCCGACAATTGGGAGGCCAGCCAAACACTGTAATCCTTGTAATGAATGCGCAAGGGCTTGGGCTGATAAGTAGCTTGCTCCACTAGTTTTTTATAATTATCTAGAATCTCTTCAAACAATAACTTTATCGACCAACCATCTACGATACTATGGTGCAAGCTGAGAATGAAGACCTGTTTTTTGGGGTTTATTTTTAATAATTGTCCTTTTATCAAGGGCGCAGCAGCTAAGTCAAAAGGAGTGGAGTAGGCTTTTTTGGCCAATTCAAGGACGGCGGATTTCCAATCCTCCACTGCTGAAAAATCTTGAGTAGTTAAGGAGAATTCAAAAGCATCTGCCGGAAGTATTTTTTGCTGGGGTTTTTTATCTATTTCAATAAATGCCGTTCTAAGAATTTCATGCCGTTGGATACAAAGCTGAATGGCGGCTTCAAAAATTAGTGGATCTATCGCTTCTTTTAAAGTATAAAGACTAATGCTATTGGCAACTATTTTTAAACCCATTTGATATTGCATCCAAAATCGTAATTGTGTATTGGATACTGGATAGTAGGCTGCTGCTGGAGCGACTTGAATCTCGTATTGGTCTACACTTTTTTGGGTACTTAGCACTTTGGCCAATTGGGCAACAGTGGCATTTTCGGAAAAGACATTGATGTCTATTTTTTGACCAAATTCATGTTGAATCTGACCGAGTATTTTCATGGTCTTTATGGAGTCGCCACCGAGTTCATAAAAATTATCCGTGGTGCTCAGTTGCTCTATTTTTAAGGCACTTTTCCAGATCTCTGCAAGTTTGTGTTCTGTTTCGTTTACTGGTTCAATAATTTCGTTGCGACTAGTGAATTTTATTTGATGTGCTTTTAAATGCTTTAGATCAATTTTTCCATTGACCGTCGTAGGCAAGCTTTCTAACTGGATGAATTTTACCGGAATCATATAATTGGGGAGATAGGCTTTTAAGAAAGTCCTTAACTCCAAAGCATCCAGTTCGATATTATTTGGCGTACTATAAAAACACACGAGGAAAGATTCCCCATTGGTCGTCTTGTGAATGACTGCGTTCTCTTTTAAACTTGTAAATTTTGCAAGGGTATTTTCAATTTCTCCT
>CAYQRA010000733.1:0-3764 GCA_964419315.1 uncultured Saprospiraceae bacterium
GTCGGGAGACCTACACTTAGATCCGCGTATTACCGAAGGTAATAGCGAACAATCGTGTTTAGATTTTAAGGGCAGTGTATTTTCTAGGAGAAAAAAAATATGGGGTATTAATAGACCTTCCAGATAGCTCCTACATTTGTTTTATGAAAATTGATATTTTCACTAAGTTGATGACATTCAGTTTGGAGCTGCACCGCAGGTGAGACAGATTATTTTTACCTAAAAAAACGTTTCCAAACTCAGTGCCACCCCATCTTCCAAATTACTTTTGGTAATTTTATTGGCCACTGCTTTCACTTCTGCTTTGGCATTATCCACAGCAACACCCATCCCTACTCCACGGATCAAATCAACATCATTATAATTGTCACCAAAAGCGATTACTTCTGATAAAGCAATCTCCTTTTTTTGCTCTAATAAGAAAGACAAGGCGGATAGTTTTGAAATTTCTTTGCTGGCAATTTCCAGATAGGTCGCCTTTGATCGGTAGCAATTTAAGGCTTTGGGAAAATACATTTCCAACCAATTGGCCAACAGTTGTATTTCTCCTTCTGGGCCCATACACATGATTTTATGCGGACCCGCAGACTTGGTTTTCCACTTGGCGCAAACCTCCATCAGATCGGCTACGGTTGGATCTACTTTGGTATTATTTTGTTCGCGCTTTGCCCAATAATCCATCGCGGGAACATACCATTCATCTGCATGGTAAAGACTCACATGGACACTAGAAGCTTTGACAAATTGTAAGATTTTCTCGGTGATCGCTAGATCTATCTCAATGGACAATTGAACCTTGGCCACTCCTTCTTCAAAAGTCAATACCAAGCCACCATTATAAGCAATCAATGGATCAGTGGTGATCCCTAAATCTTTTTGCAAGTGTCGCATTGCTTTGGGCATCCGCGAGGAAATCAAAACGACGGGAACTTCCTCTTTGATCTTTCGAATGACTGCTCGTGTTTTTTCAGAAAGCACTCTTTCTTTGTTCAATAAGGTGCCATCAATATCGCTACAGATCAATTTGTATTTCATACTTTTTCTTTTCCTTTTTTCTAATCATTCGGAGTCCAATCATTTTGGATCGTCCAATCTTTAAACCACAATTCTCCTTTTTGAGAAGGATTAAAAGCCACTAGGGAAATAACTTTGTTTTGCTCATCGAATTTTTCAGCAGGAATGCGATTGATGATATAGGTGACTCCCCCAGCGCGAGATTCCGTTCCATCACTTATCCTAAAATAAAAAATCCAGCCTTTGGGATTTCGATAATAATGAAGAGAAAAGTCTAATGTTTCCCCAAGGTTTTTTTGGCTTATATTTCTATTATTAATGCTCACGTCTTCTGTTTCCAGAATTTCAAAATTCCCATCAGAGAGAAAGACATCCCCTTTTCCATTTAGGCCCATAAATATCTGGTCTTTATCCATCGTCCCTTCTTCTCCTATTTGAAATCCATACAAGGCATCATCCGCTAATAAATCAAAGTGCCCGGGCACTTTGACACTCATCTTAATATACCCTTTCTTCTTATGCTCGCTGGGAATCAATCGAGAATACAACTGAGCTTTTTCTTTTTTAGTGCTTTGCGAATTGAACAGCAATCGATCTTCCTTTTTTTCCCAATAGTCCAAGTCCAAAGCATGGAACTCCTTGGACAAATCCCAATCAGCACCAGCAATCTTTGAAACTTCTTCTGGGACATTTGGTTGGAATAAAAAGTAAATGGCAATCGTAAAAAGATAAAGCAAAGGTATTGCGGCAACACCTAGTAATACATTTTTAAAAATTTTCATGTGTTCTGATTTTTGATGGTCTCCAAATTCCATTTATCCGTCAGTCAACTACCTTCTTTTCCGAATCAAACCTTCCTGCACCACGGAGGCAACGAGCGTACCATCTCGCCTAAAAACATTCCCCCGCGAAAAGCCTCTCGAATTAGAAGCACTAGGGCTATCCAGAGCATAAAGCAGCCATTCATCCATTCTAAACTCCTGATGAAACCACATCGCATGATCGAGACTCGCCAGTTGAAGGGCACTAAAACCTTTAATCAAATGTCGATGTGGAAGCAAGGCCGTAGCCAGCAAATTGCTATCTGATGCATAAGCCAAAATGGCACGATGACAACTTTGATCTTCTGGCAATGGACCTTTGGCTTTCATCCACACATGGCGAACTGGCAATTCCTTTTTGGTGACCTTAGGCTGATCTTTTCCATAAGAAAAATGTTCGACGGGCCGCAATTCTACAGGACGATTTTGGCGATATATTTTAAAAGCATTTGGTAATTCTTCCTCATTTGTTTCCGCCAATTCTGCATCGCTCAATAATCCTTCCGGTGGACTAACCTTGGGCATTTCAAACTGATGTTCAAAGCCTTCCTGCAAAACTTGAAAAGAAGCCGACATGTTAAAAATAGGTCGCCCTTTTTGAATCGCCACTACCCTTCTGGTCGTAAAGCTTCCACCATCTCTAATCCGATCAACTTCATAGACAATCGGCAGGTTGATGTCTCCTTTCAAAATAAAATAACCATGCATAGAATGCACCTGACGATCTTTAGGAACTGTTTGGATCGCCGCGTAAAGTGCCTGCGCCAAGACTTGCCCTCCAAAGACCGCTCCCCAGGGAGTCTTATAAGTACGCCCTCGAAAAATATTTTCTTCAATCTTCTCTAATTCTAGCAGATTTAATAGTTGCTGAATGTCATTCATTGATTACAATTCTTTTTTAGAGTTTAATCTAAATTATTTAGAGTTCTTTTTTAGATCTCAATTGATTAAGCGCTTCAATAATCCAATAAAGAAAACTCCTAAACCCAATAAACATATGCCTACGACTATTTTTTTGATACAAAAAAAAGTTTAACCAAAACCACCTAAACACTTAATACCTACCACTTAATACCTACTACTTAACACTTACTACTTAACACTTACTACTTAATACTTGATACTTGATACTTAATACTTGATACTTAATACTTGATACTTGATACTTGATACTTGATACTTGATACCTAATACTTAACACCACTCCCCCACACAAAAAAACTTATTCAAAGAGCCCCAACAACTCCCATAAATCTTTAATCGTAGCAGTAGACTCATAGCCAAATGGATCCAAAACAGCATTGGCAGAAGATTGCAACCAAGCCGTTTTCAGACCATAGGCGCGAGCACCGATCACGTCGAAGCCATTAGAAGAAACCAACCAAATTTGGTCTGGGTCTGCTTTTGCTTTTTGAGTTAATAATTGGTAAACTTCTGGAGCGGGTTTGAAGGTGCGTACTTCGTCTACACTGATGACTTGATCAAAATAATCTACAATACCGGCATGTTGAAAAAGAGCGATCAGATCTTTATAAGCGCCATTGGAAAAAGCGACGATTTCAAAGCCTTGGTTTTTTAATTTTTTTAAAATTTCTGGTACCTGTGGATAAGCGGGCAATTGGCGATAGGCTTGCAACAAGCGCGTTTTATTGGCATCACTCAACTGCGTTTGCAAAACCGTATCGGTGTATTCTAAGGCCATTGCAGTACAATGCGTAAAATGATGAAACTCTTTCATAGCTGCTTGTCGAAAAGAATATTCGAGCTGTTTGTTTCGCCAAAGCTTATTGAAGGCTTCCGATTTTGTACCGAGTATTTCTTTTAGTAAACCTCCGACCGAATAAGGATTGATCAGTGTCCCGTAAATATCAAAAGCGATGGTGGTCATTTTTTTGTTTCCGTATTATTCAAAAATAAATGTTCAACTTA
>CAYQRA010000734.1:0-3761 GCA_964419315.1 uncultured Saprospiraceae bacterium
CTCAGAACCATAAATTACTGATTTTCAACCTAAAATAAATTTTAAACATGCTCTTATCACCTAAACACCAGAACCTCCCTTAGCATGAAAAAATCAGTAGACCACAAAATCAACTTTGCCGAATGGCTAGAAAAACTGCAACAGGAAAGTTGGCAGTTGGAGTTGCTCATCTCTGGATTTGCGATATTCGGTTTGTTTGAATTACTGCATTTTGTGGAGGCTTACATCTCCAATTCTTTTTTAGTTCTCATTATTTTACAAATCTCAAGTAAGGCTATTTATATTTTTATTGTCAATCTTTTGATCCATGTTTTCCTACGGGCATTGTGGATTGGAGCGATTGGCTTGCGCTATGTTTCTGGGGATATTGATTATGACAAACTGAATTATAGTAATCCATTCACAGAATATTATCAGCGCAAAATTGGAAATTTTGACGACTATATTGAAAAACTAGAACAGTGGGCCAGTGTATTGTTTTCCTATACCTTCTTACTGTTTTTCATGTTCTTTTCTTTCTTTTTCTTTTTTCTTTTGACAGTCTTTTTATCGACCATCATTTTCAATATCTTAGGAGGTTCTGCCAAGAGTGGTTTGACTAGCTTCCGAATAGATCACTTTCCGGAGGAATCATTATGGTTCTATATCTTTCTATTTTTTACCATTCTAAACCTAGCATTTGCTTTACTGGTCCTTCTTGATTTTATGACTATTGGAGCACTTAAAAAAATAAAAAATCGGTATTTTGCTACTGCTTATTTATGGATCTATAGATATGTTAGTTTTCTCAGTTTGTCCTTTATTTGGCGACCTTTATTACTCAATTTTTTAGATAAAAAATTTACTCGCCGGCTCTTTGCGATTTCGATTCCTTATGTCTTCTTATTGACCATGGTGCTCCCTTCGACGCGATACTCTTTTTCTTCTTATTATCCTTCTCGTCGCGACCTAATCAACAAGGAGTATCCCGGTATTCATCGGGGCAACACTTATCTATCTAATTATTATTTAGAAGAATTAGAGAAAAAAGAAAAGAACCTCAACCGAGTCATTCAACTATTCAACATTCCCTCCAAAAGAGTAAAGGGCCGCTTATTCGAAATCTTTATCAAGTATGATGAATTCAATGAAGCGTTGATCATGAGTCAGGATAGCACTTTGAAAAAAATAACCAAGGAAGGAGTCATCATCTCTACACTATTTGAAGCAGATTTTGAAAACTCAGATGCCGAGCAACCTTTGCTCGATTCTTTAGCTGCCCAAAATATTACCGATGAGGCTACCATAAACCAAATGGTGGAAACTTATCTAACTGCGATTAACCAACAAAAAAAAGAGGAATACCAAAGCAATTTCGATAAAATAAAAAAACAAACGGAAGCTTCTTTCCTCCTTGAAATCGATCATCAAAGCATCGACCGCAAAACCATCGCATGTGATTACTACATCCACTCCAATCTCAACGAAAAAGGAATGCTTTGTTTTTTTCCCATCGACTCGCTTCCGCTAGGAAGGCACTATCTGACGGTAGGTAGAATTCAACCCAAAGAAATGGGCCAACTAGAAATGGATACCGTCCGGTATACGATTCCATTTATTTATGAGGGGGAGTAAAAACCTAAGTCCCTCCCCGGCTCCCATTCCCAATCCCTTGCGTTCGCATCAATACTTTGAGCTCCTCCAAAACGCTACTATCTTCAATAGTCGATGGTGGATCAAATGCTTTTCCATCCGCAATGGCACGAATGATTTTTCTCAAAATCTTCCCAGATCGCGTTTTGGGTAAACGCTTGACAATGGTCGCTCTTTTAAAGGAAGCGACTGGACCAATAGTCGTCCTCACCATTTGAATCAATTCCTTTTCAATGCTGTCTTCCAAAATTTGTACGCCACTCTTTAGCACCACAAAACCTACTGGAACTTGACCTTTGAGGTCATCGGCGATACCCGTTACCGCGCATTCTGCTACCGCAGGATGTGCGGCCAAAACTTCCTCCATCTCCGCAGTAGAAAGTCGGTGTCCGGCGACATTGATAATATCGTCAATACGTCCAGTGATAAAGATATAGCCCTCCTCATCTTGGTAGCCTCCATCTCCAGAAAAATAATAACCCGGAAACTGACTTAAATAAGCCTCCTTGAAACGCGACGTATCCTGCCAAAGCGTCGGGAGACATCCGGGAGCTAGAGGTAATTTGATGGCCACTGCCCCTTCCTTATTTCTCGCTAGTTCTTTTCCTCCTTCCCCTAAAATCCGGATATCATAAGCCATTACTGGTTTACCTGCGGAGCCAGGTTTAATGGGTAATAATTCAAGGCCCGCACAATTGGCAATCATCGGCCATCCCGATTCTGTTTGCCACCAATGATCAATCACTGGAACCTCCAATAATTTTGTTAGCCAATCATAGGTAGCAACATCCGTTCGTTCACCAGCTAGAAAAAGGTAATTCAAACTAGTGGTATTGTATTTCTGAAAAAGTAAACCTTTTGGATCTTCTTTTTTGATGGCTCGAAAAGCAGTAGGTGCCGTAAATAAAACTTTTACTTGATACTCGTCGATGACTCGAAAAAAAGTCCCCGCGTCGGGCGTCTTGATGGGTTTGCCTTCAAAAAGAACAGTGGTACAACCATAAATCAAAGGGGCATAAACAATATAGCTGTGTCCAACAACCCAACCTACATCAGAAGCCGCCCAGTAAACATCGCCGGGCTGAACACCGTAAACCATCTCCATACTTAGGTGGAGCGCTACTGCATGACCGCCATTATCTCGAACGATTCCTTTGGGTTGTCCGGTGGTTCCAGAAGTGTATAAAATGTAAAGAGGATCCGTAGATTCGACCGGCACACAATCGGTGGGTTTGGCTTCGGAGCGAAGCGATTCCCAGTCAAAGTCACGTCCGGCTTTTAAATCAGCGAGCACAAAATCACGTTGGTAAACGACGACTGCCTTCGGTTTAAATTTAGCTTCTTCCAGAGCGGCATCAATGATCGGTTTGTAGGGTATAATGCGATCTATTTCTTTTCCACCACTCGCTGCTAAAATCACTTTGGGCGCTGCATCATCAATTCGAATCGCCAATTCATGAGCAGCAAAGCCCCCAAAGACCACCGAGTGAACCGCTCCAATTCGCGCACAAGCCAACATCGCAAAAGCCACCTGTGGAATCATGGGCATATAGATCACTACCCGATCTCCTTTTGTGACTCCTAGGTTTTTTAGAACGCCCGCAAAAAGAGCT
The DNA here is from genome assembly GCA_964419315.1 of uncultured Saprospiraceae bacterium. Classification (GTDB taxonomy): domain Bacteria; phylum Bacteroidota; class Bacteroidia; order Chitinophagales; family Saprospiraceae; genus CALLVY01. The sequence continues at coordinate 3,246 of CAYQRA010000734.1, forward strand.
ACTTCTTTTTTTAATTCGCTAAAGGTATACTGTTCTTTTTGATTAGTAACTGGCGAATCGTAGATCAATGCAACTTGATCGCCCCGACCATTTTCAACTTGATAATCTACTGCCAAGTAGCAGGTGTTTAGTTGTCCTCCACTATACCACCGCGATAAGCCTTCGCTATCTTTTGACAAGATGGTTTCAGGTTTCTTATACCAATTTATTCTATGGCTATTAGCGCTCCAAAAGGCTTCAGGATTGGAGAGGCTTTCTTCGTATAAATCTTGGTAATTCATTTTGCTGAGGTGATTTTAAAACCCAATAATTTAGGGTATTAGCGGGAAGAAAATTGGATCCAAATTAGGTCTTTTGTTGAGCGAATAAAAATCACCCTATTTTAGATAGAGTGGTTTTTATTGGATCACTGATGCGCAGGAATACTATCCCCCAATCAATTTGACTTTTGCTCCAGCTTTTACCTCTTCTACAATCTCGGGGTTGAGCAAAGTAGAAACATCTCCCAGATTAGAA